>DASVHD010000032.1 GCA_036382775.1 bacterium
CAAAGCTGTCGCGAGATCACCCAGTCGATAACGTTCTCCAACCAGTGGTTGTAGAGGTTTACCCAGCGCTTGGGGTACATCTTGACAACTCCATCATGAACTGCTTTTAAGGCCGGTTCGGCGAGCGGCTTCATCTTGACGAACCATTGCTTGGAAACGCGCGGTTCGACCGCGGTATGGCACCGTTCGCATGTCGTCAGCGGCACTTTATAATTTTCAGTTTTGTCGAGCAAGGATATCTCCAGCAGCATCTGCAGGACTTTTTTGCGGGCTTCGACGCGGTCGATGCCCTTAAGTTTACCCGCATTCTCGTTCAAGGTCGCATCGGAGTTCATTGTATTGATGATACCAAGTTTATGTTTTTTAGCGAGTTCAAAATCGAATTGGTCGTGTGCTGGTGTTACTTTCAAGGCACCCGTGCCGAATTCAGGGTCAACATACTCGTCTGCGATGATCGGGATCTCACGGTCCATGATGGGAAGAAGCGCGGTTTTACCAACCAAGTGCCGATACCGTTCGTCATTGGGATTGACGCAGACCGCCGTGTCGCCCAGCATTGTTTCCGGCCTCGTGGTTGCAACGGTAATGAATTCATCGCCGTTCTTTAATGGGTATTTTATGTAATAAAGCTTATCCATGGTATCCACGGTCTCGACCTGCTCGTTTGAGATCGCGGTCAAGCACCGCGGGCACCAGTTTATAATTTTCTCCCCCCGATATATCAATCCCTTGTTGTAAAGGTCGACGAATACCTTGATAACGCTGCGCGAGTACTCTTCCGACAGGGTGAACCTTTCGCGCGTCCAATCCAGGCCGCACCCTATGGTCCTTAGCTGTTCACGGATGATCCGGGCGTAATCCTCTTTCCATTTCCAAACCTCGGCGATGAATTTTTCCCGGCCCAGGGATTCTTTTTTTACCCCTTTTTCCAGGAGCCTTTCTTCAACAACTACCTGGGTCGCGATCCCGGCGTGGTCCATGCCTGGCAGCCACAAGACCTCAAAACCGCACAGTTTCTTGTAACGGATCAGAATGTCCTGGATCGTGCTGTTCAACACGTGCCCGAGCGTGAGCTTGCCGGTTACGTTCGGCGGCGGGATCGATATCGTGTAAGTTTCTTTTTTAGAACTGGCGTCGGGCGTGAAGAGTTTTTCCTTCAGCCAGGTGTCAGACCATTTCTGCTCGATCCCTTTCGGGTCGTATTTGCTCGAAAAATCATCCATGCGTTAACTATATACAATTTTATACTAATGTCAATTGAATGGGGGGAGAGCAGTTTGACGAGCCTGAAAGCTCTACTTCAGTCGCCGCAACCTTCAGGATGCGAAATATCTTCAGATTTCGGTCAATTATTACGCAGCCTAAAGCCCCGCTTTGCAGGATCATGACCTGCGGCTACAGTTCCTGGAGTAGGGCGTTCACGCCCTTGATCATAATCCCCCTTCTTTCACCTTTGGTAAAAGGGGATAAAGTGGGGGATTTGTATTTCGAGTGATAAGTTAATAAATATTTTACGCTATTTTATGCCTAATTTTTTCAGTTTGTTTGTTATATCTTTCTCATCATTTTCCTTGTCCGAGCCGTACCACGCATCCGCCACTTTCCCGTCACGGTCGATCAGGTATGTCATGGGGCTCGCTCGCCTGCCTGCTTTTGTTTGGTATTGCTTGCATTGTATATCCTGAGCAGCGGGTGATGCGTCAATAACATTGGGATAAGTGATCGAATTTTCATTGAGAAATCGCTTGGCAATTTCATAATCGTCGTCATTGTCAATGCCGATTACAAGAAAATTTTTGTTTTTGAAACGGTTATATATGCGCTCAAGTATTTGCAACTCATCGACTGAACAACCAACACTCCAGAAATACAACAATACAACCTTTCCTTGATAATCTGATAGCTTTATCGAATTACCTTCGATCGATTGCAATTCAAAATCGGGTGCGATTGTGCCCGGTTTTAGAAGGTCATCTTCCCACGAAGGTTCAAAATATTGAGTCCAACCAGCAGGCGGCTTCCATTGATATAGAGAGTTGGCAATATTCGCGTTTATTAATACATTGGTCCATAATTCATTATAAATAAAAATATCATTAGCGCGAATAATTTGACAGATCTTTCTTGGTAACCGGTCGTTTCTCGATACCCAAAAGAATCTGCTCATGGTGTTTTTCTGGATACTCACTTCTATTACGTCGCAGAGTTCACCATTGACCATTTCAACGCCAACGCTCCGAACCCCATCTATAATTTCGTTGAATTTTTTATAACCTCCTTTAAACCAGCCAAGTTCGTAAACCGGTGAAAAATCTGCCCGGAGAAGTTGTACTTGATGAGATAGAGATCTCCCTTCCTCTTGGTATGCCGGTATCCGCATGTATTGTCCGGTTCCAAAAATATCAAGGTTTACGCTGTCAAAAGGTGTCTGTTTGCCTCCCCAGTAAATCCAAAAATATTTGCCATCACAGATAAGCGTACCGGTGACCTTATTATCCCTAATCGCTTCGATGCGCGCAAAATTTGGTTTTTTCAGCCATGCCCTGTAATATGCCTTATTTTGAATAGTCCCCTCGCGCCCACTCCAAACAATTCCTTCAAAATATATGGCATTGGCATTGTAAAAAGCGTCATTCATTTTATTGAACAGCGCACGAGCAACAGGTTCGTCTTTGAAGTTTGGATCTATGGGGTATTGTGTTACCGTTTTTCTGCTCGCCTCCGCCAATGCATTATCAAAATCTCTGCCAGCATCATAAGCCGTTGTTTTGCTGAGAGTAACTGTGATTTCCTTGCCGATTTCAGGCATGACCGGAATGCACCAGCATATCAGTTCGTCATTTATTTTCCTGACCTTTGTCACCACCCACAATTTTTTATCAGCGACATTTGATGTAAGTGTTGCCCCGCCCTTTGTGAGCATAAGGACCGCATTTCCGTCAATGTCTTTAAAAACATCATCCCACATATAGCGTATATAGACTTTACGAAATTCTGTTTTAGCTTCTTCGGTATTCCGGAGCTTTATAAAATCATTGTATATTCGGGCGTAGTTTTTTGCTCTTTCTTTTGCTGCCGGTATGGGGTCATAATCAAAATATGCGAACGATATGGCTTGCGGATCCATTTCCGGCACATCAAGCACGACACGGATCGATGCATACTTCTTTTTCATTTCCTCCAGTTCTTTTTCGGAAAATGGACTTTTCTTTACATGATCCGCAGCCCACAGGTAGCCGAACGTCGCGATAACCGCCACGTTCAACGCTAAGGAGACGATAATTACGACTAAATGCCATTTTTTCATTGCGCACCTCCATTCTGCACGTCATAATTCAATCTATAATTGAGATAATTGGCCAATTCAATGCTAGCCTGTGTTTCAAATATTTCAATTACTCTTGTGTTATGAGGCAATCGCTTGCCAGTCGTTTCTTTATAAAGTGTCCTGCCGATATGATTACCAAATAATATTGATAACAATATTACTGCTACGCATGCTGCAGCCATTATGGTCCTGCCAAATACGCTGAATGGCATTGTGATTTCCCGGTTTTTTTCTAATGTCTTGATTTTGCCGATCAACTTCGCGCTGAATTCGTCAGGGACCGGCATATCATCCAATAGACCGAGTGTGTTGTGAAGCTTTTTTAAAGTTGAAAATTCTGCCTGACAGGTCGCGCAAGTCAGTAAATGATCCGCAATCACATCTTTTTCGTTATCCGGCAAGGCATTATCCAGATAGTTGGATAGTTTCTTTTGTATTTTAGAGCATTTCATTTTTTAGTTCCCCTGATTATTTTGACAAAAAATAAACCGATATTTCGCGCGGTATATTCGCATCACAGTAATTCCTTAAGCATCTTTCTGAGGGTGATCCGCGCGCGAAAGATAAGCGAATGCACCGAAGAAGGGGAGACCTTCATGATATCGGCTATTTCCTGGTGCGATTTATCCTCAAATTGGGCAAGGATCAATGCTAGACGCTGGCGTTTAGGCAGGCTCCTGATCGCTTTTTTGATAATTTCGACTTTGACCTTGGAATCACAATCATTTTGTACGATTAATGCAGAAGAGGTGCTGCCTTCTTTTGATACGTCCTCCAGAGGGATATCCCTTCGTTGTTTTTTAACTTTTATTTTGTAATTAAGGCAGTGATTAACGACAATTCTGTAAAGCCACGTTGAAAATTTGGATCTTTCCTTAAAACTCTTTGCGTTTTTCCAGACTTTTATAAAGATCTCCTGTGCGAGATCCTCAACGTCTTCCTTGTTACCGGTATAGCGGTATATTGTGCTGAAAACCGCCTTTTCGTACTTTTTTACAAGCAGGGCAAAAGACTGCTCGTTACCCTCGGCCGATTGCTTGATCAGGTCGTTATCATTATATGAATTATTGTTATCCATGATCCGGTTTATAATATTACACTATTATTCATTAACCTCACCGTTTTGACAATTTCAGCATTATCAAAATTATTTAATACTATTTAATTAGACAATGTTTTAACAGGAAATGCGCGCTATTATATACATATGGTATGTCATTTGATACGTCACCCCTCACCCTTACCCTCTCCCACAAGGGGAGAGGAAAAAAATGAGAATCTCGCCCACAGAGACACCAGTTATGATTAATATCCTTTTTATGTAGCCGCAACCTTCAGGTTGCGAAATATCTTCAGATTTCGGTCAATTATTACGCAGGCTAAAGCCCCGCTTTGCAGGATCATGACCTGCGGCTACAGTTCCTGGAGTAGGGCGTTCACGCCCGTGATCACTTCTGGCATTTCGGGCAGTAGCGCGTGCCGCGGTTGCCGATCTTTTTGACCACGATGGGCGTACCGCAGACTTTACAGGGCTCGCCTTCCCGGCCGTACACGCAAAGCAGTTTCTGGAAATTGCCGGTCTGTTCGTTAACCCTTTTGTAATCAGAGACGGTCGTGCCGAGATGTTTTATCCCGAGGTGCAGAACATCCTTGAGCGCCAGGAGGAGCTTAAAAACTTCAGCGGTCCGCAGGCTGGACGCCCGGCGGAACGGTCTGATACCGGCCTTGAACAGAGCTTCGTCCGAATAGATATTGCCAACTCCGGCGCAAACCCTCTGGTCTAAAAGCACCGATTTGATCCTGGTCTTGCGCCCCTTTAGTTTTTTCTTAAAATACGCAAAATCGAATTCAGGTGAAATAGGTTCATGGCTCAATTCGCGAAAACCCTTCAGGATCCGCGGTCTGTCATTCTGACCGATAAGGTAGACGCGTCCCAGCACGCGCGGTTCGTCAAATACGAGCAGAGAACCGTCGTTTAACTTAAAGACAATGCGGGCGTGCCTGCTTGGATCTTCTTTTATGAGCAAGGCGCCGGATAAGCGAAGATGAAAGATCAACATTGAACCGCTTTCCAGATCCATGATCAGATATTTTGCGCGGCGCCGGATCCCGGTAATGACCGCATTCTTGATCCGGCGTTTGAATAATTTAGCAGAAGGATAGCCGATGATATCGGAGCGCAGAACGCGGCAGTTTGTTATCGTTTTGCCGGTCAGGAGCGGCTGCAGCTCCCGCTTGATGGTTTCAACTTCGGGAAGTTCGGGCATGGTTCCTTAAAATTCTAAATAAACAGGTATCTCGTTATTCGTGATTCGGCATCGCCACTCGTATCGTTTTTCGTTTGTCGTTTTAGGTGGTCCTTTACCGTATAGCAATGCCGTATAACGATACCAGTAGCCACGCCGTAAAACCATTAACTATTTTTTGAACAGATCCTTCAGTTTCTTTTCCAGGTCTTTTTTCTTCTTGTCCCACTGATCCTGGATCTTGCCCTTAAGGCGCTGCTGGATCTTCTTGGTGTCGAGCGCGAATTTCGGGTCCAGCACTTTGCCGGTGATGTTCATGTCGATGACGGCCTTGCCGGCTTTGTCATAGAACAGAACCCAGTCCGCGTGGCGTTTTTTCAACGCATCGGATTCTTTCTTGTTCAGGGTGAACGTGAGGGCAAGGTTGATCTTGCCGTCGAGTCCGATCGTACCGTTGGTTAACATGTTGCCCATGGATGTTGCCAGCGCCCAGTCATTGACCTGGGTCTTGCCATTGGAGATCTTGAATGAACAAATGAAGTCGTTGAATGGCAGATTTTTCTGGTCCTTAAAACCGAGCCAGGTAAGAAGTCCTGTGACCAGTGCGAAGTTATTGAACGAGCCGCTGCCAAATTTGAAATTTCCTGAAGCATTCATGTTAGATATAACCTGCTTCTGATCAAATCCCTTGCCCTGGAAATTGCCAACGCCGTTCAATTTCGCTTCGAAATTCTCAAACTTGAGAAACCGCTTGAGCACTTTCTGCGCGGACATGTTGGTCATCCGCGAGTTGATCCGGTACGGTTCCGGGCTGTTGATGTTATAGTACAGGTCGAACTGAACCTTGCCGTCGAAGGCGTCGGCGTTGCAGTCCTTGAGGTCGATGACGCCGTTCTCGTACGTGATATTAGTCTTGACGTTCCTGAATTCCATGTCCATGCCGCTGACTTTATTGATCTTCACCGCGCCTTGCAGGGTGATCGGGACCGCGGCACCACCGGTCTTTTTTTGGCCGGCCGCAGGCTTGGGGAACAACTCGTCGAGATCGATGGCATTCGACGTATTGGATAGCTGGATCACGGGTTTTGCGAAATTCGAAATATTCCCGGTCAGGGCAAAATCGGAATTCCCGATGCGGCCGCGGCATACATTGATCTTTGCTCCCTCGTTCTGGAGCGTGCCGTTAAATTGGAAATTAGTGATCGGTTTTGCCAGGCCGATACCGTCAACCATGCCATTGCTGACCGCGAAATCGCCGTAGTATGAAGGCTTGCCCGCCGCACCTTTAACCGCTGTCTTGACATTCATGATTCCTGCGAGTTTCATCGATTTGGTCTCGGACGTCAACCCTTCGAGGTCCTTCAGATCGCCTGCGAGTTTGAGCATAATGTCAAGTAAGGGGTTTTTGGTGAGGTTGGCGATGCTGCCGGACACGTCGAATTTGGATCCGCCGATCTGCCCCTGTACGAGGATGTTCTTTATCGAATTCTGGTCAAAAGACAGGCTCCCGTTGATCTTCTCTACGGGTTTGGTAAAACCCTTTGGTTTGACTAATATGTTCTTTAATTCGCAGCGGCCATCAACTTTGGGCTCCTGGACGGTCCCGAGTACGGACGCGACCGCTTTTATTGCGCCGGTCATCGCCTCGGGTCTGGACTGGGTCGGGATCAGGACCAGTGCTTTGGATACGTCCGGGACATCTATTTCCGCTTTCATGTTCAGGCGCTCGAGTTTCTCGATGGTTCCGCTGGCCACCAGTACGACCGGCTCGTACACCGCCCTGATGTTATTGATCGAAACGTTCTTTTTTACCGAGTCGTACTCAATGTCATTCTCGATCTTGATTATCATTTCCGGCATACTGCCGCTTTTGAGGAGGTAAAGGGTTTGGCTGCCAGAGCAGGATATATTATCACGGGCAAACCTTATGTTCTGACTTATGTCTTTGACCTGGACCTCGCTCTTTGCTATGGCATCCTGGTAAACGACAGAGCAGTTGTGAAGGCCGATGGAATTCAGGGAAACCGTCCATCCACTGCCCTTGGCGCCGGTTTTGGGAACGAACAACCCTATGTTCATCTGACCCTGGGTGTTCTTTTCCACTCTCATCTGCATCCGGTTCAGATCCACGCTGTTGATGACCACATGCCTGCCCAACAGAGGCAGCAGTTGGAGGTTTAACGAGGTTTTTCGGACGCTGGCGAGCGGGTACGCACTGAATCCCTGGGCATTGGGGATAGTCAAGTCATCAACGACGATCCCGATCTTCCAGCCCAGTTTGAGATTGACCGCGCCCATCTGTACCGGATGTTGAAGCGCATCTGATACTGCCTTGGTCGCAATAGACCGGAGATAAGCAGGTGTCAGAAAAGCCCGGATCGCGAAAAACCCGATGATGATCACTATCAACACGATGGCGATCACCAGCAAAACTATCTTTATTCCTTTTTTCAACATCGCAGACCTCCTTTTTAGAGATAAGCTGATAAATACAGGTAAATCATTGGTTTTTGTAAGCCTGTGTCAGAGACGGTCATCAGAACATTCCTGATGTTCCGGCAAACAGCCGGCCGAAGAAAGCAACGAAAGGACCGATCCACCCCCATAGAACCGGCACGCCCGTGATCCGGTCGAAGAATATCAAGCCGAGTAGGATTATGACTCCGTAACGTTCGAGCCATAATTCTACTGGCGCGAAGGAGGTCGGCAATAGACTGAAAAGGACCTTGGATCCGTCAAGCGGCGGCACCGGGATCAAGTTAAAAGCGCAGAGAATTAAATTATAAAGCAGTCCCAGCTGGAGCATGACCGCCAGCGGGTATAAGAACTTCACGGCCGTGATATCCGGTAATAAGCGCAACACCAGTCCAAAGGGTACAGCCAGCAGAAAATTAGACAGGGGGCCAGCCAGCGAAGTTATTAATATTCCTTTTCGATAGTTATAAAAATTTCTCGGATCCACGGGCACGGGTTTTGCCCAGCCAAAACGGAACAGCAGGAACGCAAGGAATCCAAACCAATCAATGTGCTTAATGGGGTTAAAGGTCAGGCGTCCGGCATATTTTGCCGTGGGATCGCCCATTTTGAGCGCCGCGTAGCCGTGGCAGAACTCATGTATGGTCAGAGCCAGCAAAAGGGGCGGCAAAGACATGATCAGGACCGCGATCTCATTGGCCATGTTTTTTCAGCGCCTCCAGCGCTTTGCTTCTGTTCTTTGCGGAGATCTTGCCGTCAAGCTGAAGTTTAAATGTCTTCGCGAGCAGCCGCTTGTATGCAGGGCCTGGCTTCAATCCTATTTTTTTCAAGTCATTGCCCGTGATAAGAGGCTTAACGTGCCGCATTTTTTTAAACGCATTGACCTTATTGTTGAGCGTAGGTTTTAATGCCGGGATGACTGACATGATCTCGGGCGGGAGAGTCGCGAGTATTTCATAGATCTGGTGATAATGTCGGGCTCGCGACAATCGAGCGATGATCTGGTCCAGACGTCCAACTTCACGTACGAGCTGCGCTTCATGGCTGGGGAGGGGCAGATGCTTGAAACGAGTGTGCGCCATGAACGCATACAGCTTTAGTTCTCCCATCCGGTCCAGCATTATCAGCTTTGCCCTGGGCAGGCTGACAATGCCATAGCGGACAAGGTCTCGTAACACCTGCGCCTCACTTTTTTCAGCGAAGATAAGTCGCAATTCGTTCAAAACGCGCTGGCCCGAAAGCCGCTCGATCATGTTCTTGGCGATCGCATCGCGCAGCCTGGCATCGGTCGCTTTATCCAGCCTGAAACCGAAACGATTCTTATACCGCAGCGCCCGAAAGACCCTGGTCGGATCGTCGACGAAACTCTGGTCATGAAGGATCCTGATCAGTCCCTTCCGGATGTCGTTGACACCCGAGAATGGATCGTATAGTTCACCGAGATCCGCGCGGTTAAGCGACATGCAGAGCGCATTGATCGTGAAATCCCTGCGCTGAAGGTCTTCCTTGATGGTCGCGGGGATGACCCTGGGTAATTCCGCGGGCGACGGATAGGTTTCGGTGCGCGCGCCGGCCAGGTCGACCCTGTTGCCGGTTTTGGTAATGATGGAGGCGGTGTTGAAATCCTTATACGCCAGGAGTTTTCCTTTCAGGATCTTATTAAGTTCCCTGGCCGCCTTCAGAACATCCCCTTCGATTACGATATCGATATCCACCGGATCGACACCGAGCACCATATCACGCGGGCAGCCGCCCATGAGGTAGGCGCGGTATCTGGAATGAACAAAGAAATCGGCGATCTTATTTAAAACCGATCTCTTTGGATTCTTTGCCGAATATTTTAATTTTACCGAACCGCTCTTCATATTTTTTCAAATTTTCATCGAGCGCATCCCTGAGCAGGCAGGCGTTCTGCGGCGTCATCAGGATGCGCGCGAACACCTTGGCTTTCTGCAGACCGGGCAGGATCCGCGCGAAATCAAGAATGAATTCCGACGGCGAGTGGGCGATGAGCACGATGTTGGAATAGATCCCTTCGGACTGTTCCGGACTGATCTCGACGCTGATCTGCTGCGGCTGTTTTTTCTCATCCATGGCATCTCCTTGTGGCCAATTATACACACCGGTCGCGCATA
Source organism: bacterium (assembly GCA_036382775.1). Classification (NCBI taxonomy): domain Bacteria; species bacterium. The sequence goes on from DASVHD010000032.1 coordinate 10,185, forward strand.
ATCAAGAACCACGCTTTAATATGCCTTTCCACCGGTCGGCCATGCTTGACTAAACGAACTGGATAAGTATAATGTTCCATTCATGCCGTTACATAACCATCACCGTGATCAATGGACGATCAAGAGGCTTACGCAGATCGTTGACCACGCCATCGGCGAGCTGGATGCTGATTCGGGATTGATACGCGGGTTCGACCCCAAGACCAGGACCTTGAAACTCATCGCGACCGGCAGCAGCCGGATCCATCTCGACGCGACGGCGTCGGTCAAAGTGGGAGAGGGTATAAGCGGTTACGTCGCGTTGAAGAAAAAGAACGTGGTGATCGGTAATGTTGACGGGCACCCGCATCTGGGATCGCGCGAGTTCATACGCAAACACGGGATCAAATCGGTCATCGGCGCGCCGATATTCGTCGGCCGCAAGTTATACGGCACTTTCACTTTCCATTCGACAAAGAAAAATCATTTCTCAAGCAAACATTTCAAAAGACTGAAGGATGATATCCTTTTCGCCAGCGTTTTTCTGCATTACCTGTCGCTGCTTGAAACCGCGAGCCGTGAAGCAAACCATTTCAAAGCCCTCGATGAAATGAACCGCGCGGTCGCCGCGGAACTGACCACTGAGAGATTATACAAAGAGATCTTCAATCACATTAAGAAGATAGTAGAACCGCAGAACTTCCGTATTGACCTGTACACGGAAGAGGAAGATAAAGCGCGGATGGTTTTCTGCATCGAGAACGGGAAGCCCAAAAATATCGATTTTCATCCTGTCATCGACTTGAAAGGGTCCAAGGTTGCGAGAAAGATCATAACGGAAAGAAAACCCGTGCGGTTCTCCAATTTGAACCGTAGTCTCACCGGGTACGGACGAAAAGTACCCTTGGACATGATGGTCGCGTCGTTTGTCGGGCTGCCTATGATTGTCCGTAACCGCTGCATTGGCTATATAATGTGCTGGGACCGCGTACGGAAGGATGTTTTTGACAAGCAGACGGTGAAACTGTTATCCCTGGCAGCGGCCCAGGCCGCGGTGACGATAAACAACGCCCAGTTGTTTGAACAACTGAACAAATCGATCAGTGATCTGACACTCTTATACCAGATCGAATATGTCATCAGCAGTATCCTCAACCTGGAACCGCTACTCAAAACGATCGTAGACCTTATCGGTCGGGCGTTCGATGGCGTCATCACCGCGATCCTGCTGTCGGACGAGAAAGAAGAGAACCTGACGATCGGAGCGATCTCCAAAGGCGTCGAGATCCAGCCGCGTTACGCAGTCGTGCCTTTTCACCAGGGGATCATCGGCGAGGCGATCAGCAGCAAGCGCGCGGTCTACGCACCGTGCGTGACGGATAACGCTTCGTATGTGGAGGCGATACCGGGGGTAATATGCGAACTCGCCATCCCGCTTATGGTGGGTACCAAGACGCTTGGCGTCATCGATTTCGAGAGCCGGACCGAGCATTGCTTCAACCGCCAGGCGCTTGACCTGCTTGATGACGTTGCGCACCGCATATCGGTTGCGTTGGAAAACGCGCTACTGTATGAAAAACTGGAAAAGAACTATGCGGCGACCGTGCGCGCTCTGGTGTTGGCTGTTGAGGCGAAGGACGCCTATACCAGGGGGCATTCGGAACGCGTCACCAGGTTGGCGGTTAAGCTGGCCGAGGGCTTGAAATTGTCCGAGCCGACGGTGCGCCGGCTGTACTGGGCCGGGTTGCTGCATGATATCGGCAAGATCGGGGTTAGCGAGAAGGTTCTCAACAAGCCAAAGACCCTTAATGATTTCGAATTTGAAGAGATCAAAAGGCATCCGATCGAAGGCGCGCGAATGCTGGAAGAGATCGAACAAATGAAGGATATAATCCCCATAATCAGGCATCACCACGAGAATTACGACGGAACCGGCTATCCTGACAAATTGAAGGGCAGCGATATTCCAATTGAGGCGAGGATATTGGCGGTGTGCGACATGTACGATGCTTTTACCTCGGCCCGGCCATATCGCCGTCCGTATGTCAAGGTAAAGGCGCTGGACCGTTTAATATCCTTCAAGGGAACCAGGTTGGACCCGAAGATCGTTGAGACGTTCATGGCGTTGTTCAGCGACAGTTCTCTCTGAAATTGCGTCCGCAGCAACCGAGTATAACATTGGCAAATATTAATGAATACTAAAGACCGTTTTTACGCACTGGGAACAAGATACGCCGAGCAAGGCAAGATCAAGAACCTTGAAAACCTATTAGAGAAACTAAAACGCAGGAAACCGACCGCCGAGTACTTCTATCTTAGCGCCCGGTTGTGGTACCTTAAAGGCGGTCTGGCTGAGGCATTGAGTTCTTGTGACCGATCGTACTCGCTCGCGACCCGCACTGGCAGGACATCTCTGCGCTGCCAGATCCTGATCATGAAATCGGCGATACTGCGCCGCCAGGGTGAATACCTCAGTTCCAACCGCGTCCTATTAGAATGTCTGGGGATCGCCAAAGGCAAGGACCCGGCACTGTGCGGGGACATCTACAACACTATGGGCGTCAACTATTGGATGATGGCGGAGTTCGAGCAGGCTAAAAAATATTATCGGAAAGCCCACCGGATATCGAAAAATATCAATGAAAATATCCTTTTCCTGAAGTCGTCCATTAACCTTGGTATTGTGCCGTTACATCAAGGTAATTTCTTTGAAGCCGAAGTCTACCTGCGCAACGCGATCGAGCTGTGCGAAAAAGAAAAACAGGAAAGACTGAAGATCTACGCTATGCTCAACCTTGGCGAGCTTTTCGGTTTCAGCGGAAAATGGGAACTGGGCAAAAAGGTATTGGACCAGTGCCGCCGCAGCGGATCCAAGCTTGGTCTTGTTTATGAGCAGGGGGCATCCATGTGGCTGCTGGGAAATATTTTCCGGGATGACCAGGATTTCATGAAGGCAAGACAGCTCTACACGGCGGCGCTGAAACTGCTGGAAAGGAGTTCCTCCTATTCCGAGTGCCTTTATGTCTATTTCAACCTGGGCGTACTGGAGCGGTTGTGCAAAGACTATCCGAAAGCGCTCGTGTACATGAACGAAGCGGAAAAGATAATCAACCAGACCAAAGAGCGGCTGGTCCAGGGTCTATTCCATCTGGAAAAAGGTTACCTGTTGTGGCTGATCGGCGAACACGATGCTGCATTCCTTTACTTGGAAAAGGGCCTGGAAGAAACCGGCGGACGTCAATACGACCATATGGTCGGCCTTCTCTATTCCTATATTATGCGGAAGGTCGATGGCGGGAAACACCCCCGTGAATTCGAGCGGTTGCTGAAGCTCTGCGCGAAAAGGGGATACTATACAATATTTATCAGGGAACAGGAGACGCTGCTTGGGCTGCTCAGCGACAGCATGGCGCGTTCCCGAAAAGCCGTGCTGCCCAGGGTAATCCTGCTCGATCTGGCAACCAGGGATAAACGCATCGTGGACGTACTGCTGCGCCAGGAATCGCGCGCCTGCCGGGAGGCGGCGTTCTACGTCATTGAGCGGCTGCAGTTGTTGACATATATCCCGGTCGTAAAGGAGCTTGTGTGGGACCTCAATTCACCCGCGACCCAGAAAGCTGTTGAAATGCTGGAACGGATGGACACGGGGGCAAGAGTGCCGCATCTCAAGATCGATCTCATGGGCCGGTTCAAGATCACCAGGGGCGGCGACGTGAACGTGCCGATCAACCGTGAAAAAGCCCGGAACCTTTTAAAGATCCTTATTCTCCATAATAAACGCGCGCTCGTTAAAGATCAACTCATGGAAATGCTCTGGCCCGGGGATCCGCCTCGGAAGTCATTCAACTCGTTGCGCCAGACGGTTTTCCTTTTAAGGAGAGATCTGCAACATTACGGTCTGGACGCTGACGAGCTTGTTCATCGGGACCATGGCATGTATGAATTCCGCCATCCCGACCAGAAGCTCGAAGTTGATTATTTCCAGTTCATCAGCCTGGCAAAAAAGGGTGATCTGCTGATGGATAAGGGCGATACGAAGCAAGCGCTTGTCACCTATGAACAGGCGCTGGAAAAATACCGCGGGCCTTTGCTGCCGGAAAACATTTACGATGCCTGGATCGAGCCGATCCGACGGCATATCAGATCGGTCTTCGCGCAAGTCGCCAGGATCGTGCACAAGAATCTGGAAATAACGGATGCACAGAGGGCGGGGCGATTTTGGCGGGATGTGGTCGAGCGCGACCATGATGCATTCAATTTAACCTAAATAACACAAAAATAACATAATTAGATATATTATATACTAGTGGATATAGTGAAGGAGGAACTATGATCTCATGTTTTGCGGTATTATGCATTTTCTCTCAGATCGTATGGCAGAACACCGGCGAGCTCACAGGTGCAGCGAGGGTAGGGGATATTACCCAGGGGCTGGGAGGATATATCTACGCCGGTACCAGGGCCGGTCCGATCCCCGGTTCGCAGGACAGCGGTTGGGTCTATGTTTCGCAGGATTTCTGGAACTGGAGCGTGACCGCCGACCTGCCCGGCAACCAGGAAGGCGTTTATTGTTTGATCAATGGACAGGGCGATACTCTTTTTGCCGGTACCGGCATGTGGGGAGATCTGCCGCGCGTGTTCAAATCCAGCGACGGCGGGTCAAGCTGGGCGGTTTTGAATTCCTACGGCACATACCGGCCCGGTTCACGGGTCACTGCTTTTCTTGAAGATAACCTGGGCATGCTCCATCTCGGGAATGATTACATGGGGATGTCGTCGGCGATACCCCGCCGGTCGCTGGACCGCGGTTCAATCTGGCTTGTGGACAGCGGCACGATATATTACAACAGCATGCATTACTGCCTTTATCAGAGTTCAGACAATACCATCTATTTCGGGAGTTGGGGCACGGGCGGAGGGATCCACCGCTCAACCAACAATGGCCAGGCCTGGAGTCCTTGCACCGCATTACCGGGTTTCAGCGACAGCTACGCGATCATTGAAGTCGGCGCCGATACGGTCTTCGTGGGTCTTGATTCGGCAGGTATCGGCAGGATAAAGAAAACCGCTGACCAGGGTACGACATGGTCGGATGTCGGAGCCGGTTATTTTTCTACGACCACGAGTATACGATCCCTGCTGCTGGCTTCCGACGGCATGATCTTCGCAGGAACCACGCCCAACGCCGAGGTGTTCGTGTCCAATGACCGCGGCAACACGTGGATCAGCACGGGCGCATTGAGCGGCGCGACGACCGTTTACAAAATGATCGAAGCCCGGAAGACCACCGGATACGGCGACAGCGTCTTTATTTTTGCCGCCACCGGCGCGAACGGCGATGTTTTCAGGGCCCTGCTATACACTGTCGGCATTGAGGAGGACCATGCTCCCGGACAAACTTGCCAGGGGATCACGGTCGCACCCAATCCGGCTAGCGGTAAGACCACGATTAAATTTCAAATTCACCCCTACCCTTACCTTACCCCCTCAAGGGGGAGGATTGAGGAGGGGGGGACCAAATCTCAAATGTCAATGAAGATTTACAATGCTGCTGGTCGACTAGTAAAGCAATTTAACTATTTAACCATTCAACTATTTAACCAAGTCATCTGGGACGGCTCAGATGACATTGGCCGCAAACTTCCTGCCGGCGTTTATGTGTTCCGGCATGAGCATGACGGTGGAGTGGATGCCGGAAAACTTGTCATTGTGGAATAGAGGTAGATAAAGGCCTAAGGAGGTGCTATGAGCCGCGTCGACAGTGTTCTGCGTTTGGGTGTCACTCTTGTTTTTTTATCCGCTGCACTTTTCCCGATCTCATGGCAGGTAAAATCCGAAATGCTCACGCCGCGCAGTTTCCTGGGGATCGCATCGGTAGGGGGCAAGCTGTACGCGATCGGCGGCAGGAACAGCGCCGGAACGCTCGATACGCTGGAAATATATGACCAGTCATCCGATACCTGGTCGACCGGCAATTCGATGCCATCAATTAGACGCGAGTTCGGGACCGCCGCGGTCCAGGACAAGATCTACGTTCTTGGCGGATATAATGGCACCGCTGTACTATCATCGGTCCTTGAATTCGATCCCGAGTCGGGTAACTGGACAGCGAAATCAGACATGCCGGCCCCGCGGGAAGACATGGCAACAGCCGTTATCAATGACCGTATCTATGTGATCGGCGGCGACAATGGTTCGATTTGCGTGGACACGGTATACGAATATGATCCAGTCGGAGATGTTTGGACTACGAAGGCACCTCTTCCAACGCCGCGCAATTGTTTGACGGCGCAGCAGGTCAACGGCAAAATTTACGCGATCGGTGGGTGTCTGGATACCGGGAGCGCGAGCAGCGCAGTTGAGGAATACGACACGGTCACCGGGTTGTGGGTTGCAAAAACACCGATGCCCACGGCAAGATTAGGTATTGCTTCTGCTGCCGTCAACGGCAGGATCTATGTCATGGGCGGATTTGCGCCAGTCAACTATTTTTATTCAACGGTCGAGTCATATGACGAGGGTGCGGATTCATGGACCACAGATGCTTCCATGTCTGTTGCGCGCTGGGCATTGGCCGCGGACACCGCCGCTCAAAACATCTATGCGGTGGGCGGTCAGACTCTATATCACAGCGGCTGGACCGGTTTGAACGAAGAAGCCTTGGTGATAGTATCGGTCAAGGAGTACAACGTAGAGGCCAGCGATGAAAGACGGCCGCGACAGGTTTTGTTCGCAGATCGCATGGTCATTCCGGGTCTTGAACATGAGTGGCTGGCTGTTTATGACGTGCATGGTTCACTGGTTGCAAAGCAGAGGGGCAGCGAGATCGGTCTGGGACTGGCTCCCGGCGTCTATTTTGTCGTCGGCACGCAGTCCGAAAAACCGTTTAGAGTCATTAAGATCAGATAACCATGCAATGATGGCGGAGCGGTTATCTGTACGATGATCAATTAATCATTGATTTAGCATCCCGGGTAATTATAATATATTCAGTATTTTAAGCGCATGGTGATGCCTTTTGAACGATAAAAGGTAAAAGGAGCAGAAGATATGAAAAGATCAAAGATAATGCCGGTCATATTACTCTTGATGCTAATGACGCTGTTCGCTGGCGCCGGGACGGTCGGTAAAATAAGCGGCTGGGTAAGTGACGCGGCGACCACCGAACCGTTGATAAACGCCAATGTCATTATCAAAAGCCTTGAGATCGGAACTTCAGCCGACGTGGACGGGAGTTATTTCATACTCAACGTGCCGCCTGGCATCTATGAGATCGAAGCGAGCATGCTCGGCTATCAGTCGGAGATTATGAAAGGCGTCCAGGTCTATGCCGACCGGACGACTTTTCTGGATTTTGACCTTACGGAAACCGTTCTATGGATTGAACCGGTGACCGCGGTCGCAACAAGACCGGTCATTGAGATCGCGATGACCTCGAAGGAAACCCGGGTGACGGGAAGTGAATTGGACCTCATGCCGGTGGAAAAACTTAGCGAGGCGATAATCATCCAGGGCGGCGTTACAACCGACGCTTCGGGCGACATCCATGTCCGGGGCGGCCGCAGCGGCGAAGTTGCATATTACATTGACGGGATTGAAGCATCTAACCCGTTGCTCGGCAACGCGCCCTTGCTGTCGAAGAACCTGGTATCCGAGATGTCCTTGCTGAGCGGGACGTTCAATGCCGAATACGGAAATGTCATGAGCGGCGTGGTTAATGTCGTGACGCCTGAAGGGCAGAGCAAATTTTCGTCGCAGATCGAGTACACATCCCTGATGGTTAACTCGTCCCCTTATCGGAAAAAAGACTGGATGTCGGGCGGGATCCCTCCGGCATACGATAGTCATCGGGATTCTGCCGATAATTCACTTTACAGTCCGCCGAATGTCATGGATGCCAATGACCTTCCTTTTCTGGGTGAGGTCAGTGGTCATATGGAAGGACCTTTATTCTTCGACAAGAGCACGAGATTTTTTGTCGGCGGTAATTATTCGAACCAGAACTCAGTCCTGCCTTTCGGCTATGAGCTTGTGCGTACGATAAACGGCAAGATCACTAAAAAGCTGGGACCATACCTGAAGTTATTCGCTGACCTGCAGTATGCGGAGAATGAAAGCCAGGGTTACAGCCATGTGTACAAGTACATCCCCGAGAATTATCTGGTCAGCGACAACAGCGACAGCCGGGTTCTGACCGGTATCAACCACGCACCCGGAAAGAATTTTTATTACAACCTGCGTTTCGGCTATATGAGATCCACGATCAACATTAAAGTCCCGGACCTGCCTGACAGCGTGATCGAAGAACCGGTCTATGACAATTATTCCGAGTTCTATATATCGGGTTACCCGATCTTTCGGCAGACCGTTGAGACCAAAAAGTACGTGGCCAAGGCGGACTTCAATCTGTTGACCCGCTCGATCCACAACTTCAAATTCGGTCTGGAGAACAATATCTATTCGTTCGCGCAGAACAACCGGCAGCAGCTTTTTACCCGCGGACCGATCGTCTATCAGGATTACACAAAACAGCCGGTTGCAGGAGCGGTTTTCATCCAGGATAATATCGAACATCGGTACATGATATTGAACCTGGGCCTGAGGTTCGACTATAATTATCCCAACGCGGTGATGTGGGAGGATGTCGAAAATCCCAATTCTGAAACGACCGAGGTAAAACCGAGTTATCAGCTTTCCCCCAGGTTCGGGTTGTCCCATCCGATCACTGACCAGGCAATGCTTCATTTCGCGTACGGGCATTTTTTCCAGAACCCGCCTTACGAGATCATGTACTTTAACAATAACTATGTCCTGCATCCGGAAAGCATCCCGAGGTATGGTCTGGTCGGGAACCCCAGGATCCTGCCGGAACGGACAACGACCTACGAGGTTGGCGTGAAGTACGCGATCGCCGAGATCTACGGTCTTGACCTGACGCTGTTCCTGAAGGACATCAAAGACCTGCTCTCAACCACCGAAGTCCGGCTGTTCCCCTACGACTACATTGTTTATACGAACGAGGACTTCGGCAGCGTCCAGGGGTTTGACCTGACGATCACCCGGCAGCTCATTTCCAGGTTCGGGTTCGATATCAATTACACGTACCAGGTCGCGCGCGGCAACCGGTCTTTCGCGATGCAGGGTTTCTACGATGTCTACACCGGTTTACCGGAGCGCATGGAGGAATATTACCTCGATTTTGACCGGCGGCACACGCTGGCGACCAACGTCGATCTTCTCTTTAACGATTTGGGCGGGTTCGTGGCGAATTTCCGGCTGGCCAGCGGTCTGCCGTATACACCATACATCAGCGAGGGCCTGGTCGTCGAGGCAAATTCAGGCCGCATGGCATGGGAATATTCTCTGGACCTGATGATCCATCAAGGAGTGCGAACCGGTTTTGGTACGGTCACACTATTCGCTAAGGGTCTTAATTTGACGGATCACATCAATCCGCGTTATGTCTATTCCCGTACCGGTGATCCCTGGGATTCAGGCGAAGAATCGGGCGGCTTGATGGGTTCGCGCGACTACGTTGTCGATCCAGCCAATGTCGGGCAGCGTCGGACGATCAAAGCCGGCTTGAGGATCGCGATTTGACCATGAGATCAATATTGCGGAATAACAGATAAAGGAGCGATGATGCTACTTATTATTTTCTTGCTCGCCTATCCTGAAGCTGACAAGGCGGTCGGGATATCGGATAAAGGCGAACTGTCCAATGTGTCTTCGAACTTCGGTCTGATCGCCAATCTTCACTATTTTACGCCCGCCTTTCACTGGCCCAGTTCCGCGCCATTCCAGCATCAGTACTGCCCCGGCCTGGGCATTCTGGCGGCCCGAAACGATACAATGATCGAATCCTTTTTGAACCTTGCCGCGCCGGAATGGGCGCCCAAAGTCGGTTCCTTCGGTACTCTCTATTCAGGCGAAGTCATGGCTCCGGACGGAACCCCGGTGACCGCGACCTCGGATAATGAGGAGACCTGGCCCAAGGACGGGACCGGCGAAAGGTTCTGGCCAGGCCCGTTTCGGAAAGATCCGGCAACGGGCGATGAAGTCGCGGGTGAGTTTACATCCGACCAGGACTTGTACTGCGTCTTCAATGACCAGGGTGCGTTCGGCCTGCAAGTCGACCAGTCGACCTATTCCTACGGCCGGATCTACGGACAGGATTTTATCTTTTATGATTTTCATATTTACAATTCGGGCACGGCACCAGTCGACAGCGTGTATCTCGGATTCCGCGGGAATTTCAGGTGCGACTATGACATGCAGGATTACATCGGTCTGTACCGAGATTCCAGCGTGAGCTTTGTCTATTACTGGGATGCGGACGGCATACCGCAGGATCCGTGGGTGTCCGTGGGCATGATCGGTGTCGGGTTCCTTAACCAGAGAATCGAAAATTTCCATTACTACCGCAAAGAGGACGAGCCGGTGGAAGATTTCAGGTTCTATCCGATCATTACTTCCGACCCAACCGACCCTGATATCGATTCATCGCTGTATTTCCACGGTAATGACATGCACATCGATGATTGCGGTTTGGTGCAATCGCTGCCGCCGGAATCGACCAGCGCTTATGACTTCATCGTTTCGACCGCGCCGAATACTGTCGGTCCGGCGGACACATTGCAGTTCACCATGGTCGTGGTCTGCGGCGGTGATTCCGCAGACCTGTTCGCCAACCTCGACATGGCGCTGGTGATGGCAAACAATTACTTTCTCGGCAGCGGCCCTCCCAAAACGCCGATACTTTCCGGCGTGCCCGGGTCCAGGAAGGTCACGCTTTACTGGGAGCGTGAGCCATCCGAGTCGTCGACCGATATTATAACCGGCAAAGCCGACTTTGAAGGTTACAAAATATATAGAAGCGAAAACCAGGGACAGACCTGGGGCAAGAAGATCACTGATTACAACGGCGAATTAGCGGGCTACGTGCCATTGGCCCAGTTCGACCTCAAGGATTCGATATCCGGTATTGATCCAGCTTTTCCATACCAAACACTGGGCAGCGAGACCGGCATAGTTCATACGTTCGTCGATTCCACGGTTTACAACGGCATTGAGTACTGGTATTGCGTTTCGGCCTATGATAAAGGCAACCAGCAGGTAGATTCGCTGGAACCATCGTATGAGAACCCCCGGGGCCGGCCGCAGTCGCCAAATGTCGTTTCGGTAATTCCCGCGCCCGATCCATCCGGCTACAATCCTGCAGCGATCCAGGGCGGCGATACTCTACAGCCGGCCGGCGGTCAGTGCGAGGGGCTGGCAATGGTAAAGATCCTGAACCAGTCGGAGATCATTGACCACACTTACGAGGTATCGTTCAACGATTCGGTCATGACGGACAGCGTTCATACCACTTTCAACCTGTACGATATAACAGACCAGGAAACGCTGGTTACTCATGGGTCGCTGTCAGATTCCTCGCTGGATAACATACCGGTGACCGATGGATACCGGCTGACCCTGCTGAATTGCGGCAGCGGCGTGAAATCAATGGGCTGGACGACCGTAAGCGCCGATACCTGCACGTTTTTGTGGTGGACGGGGAATGTCGGTTCAATGTCCGGTAACACTTATATCAGCGGAACCGCCGATTTCAGGATCGTTGTCGATCACGCCAATCCGGCAACGGCACAGGTCGACGATGGTTTCGGAGGTTCATACCCGCCGATTCAGATACCGATCAGGGTCTATGATATTTCCGATTCGACAAATCCAGTTGATGTCAGTGATTCGACCTGGCTCGTGGATTTTGCGTACGCGTTCCCGGGTAACCCGCTCTTCGGTCCTGAAGGCTGGGACCTGATCCCGGGCGGCGCGGGTTATAATCCCGACGCAACCGGACAGGAATACGGGTTTATCGACCAGATCGGCTGCTGGAACAACGAAGAGGAGGCGGTGTATTTCGCGACCCAGAACGGTCCCGGCACCGCGACCCCTCCGTCCGAAGGCGATGCATATACGATCAGGACTTTCAAGCCGTTCTCCATGGCAATAAAGTACCAATTCGACATGATCGCTTCTTTCATTGATACTGCTGGGGTAGACCTTGCCCGGGTGCGGGTCGTACCCAATCCTTATATCCTGCATTCCAAGTACGAGAGCACGCCCTACGACCGCAGGCTCATGTTCACGAATCTGCCGGCGCGGTGCGAAATACAGATCTATAATGTCGCCGGCGAGCATATAAAAACCATCGATCACACGAGCAGCCTCGGATATGAATTCTGGGATCTGCGTACCAAGCATGGTCTGGAAGTCGCTTACGGCATGTATGTCTACGTGGTCAAAACCGAAACGGGAACAAAAGCCAAAGGCAAATTCGTGATCATAAAATAAGAGGAGAAACGCAAATGACCGATTCCATAAAGAAACACCAAATCACGGCAAACCTTCGCTATCCGGGTGCTTGTTCCGGGCGTTCGGCCGTCGCCTGCATCATATCGCTGCTCATCGTTACGTTCGCATTTTCGTTCACTAAGGTCGGCACGACCGCGGCGCCTTTTTTGAAGATCGAATTCGGCGCCAGGGCCGCGGCCATGGCTGGTTCCTTTGTTGCTCTGGCCGATGACCCTTCTGGCGTGTATTACAATCCGGCCGGGATCGCGGAGTTGGACAAGACCTATTTGATGGGCGGACATACCGTGTGGTTCGCAGGATTGATGTATGACTACGCCGCATTCGTCCTGCCTTCGAAGAGATTGAATTTCTGCATGTGGAGTTCGTTCCTTTCGAGCGAAGCCATTGAAGTGACGACGGTCGAAAAACCAGACAGTTCCGGCCTGTATTACCGCTACCTTGACGGCCTGGTCGGATTCACCGTGTCGGCGTTCTTGTCAGACCGACTTTCCATTGGTCTCAGCGGTAAATATATCCAGCAGCAACTGTATCACGAGAACGCAGCGACCGCCGCTCTCGATATCGGCACCATACTGCGGACGCCTTTAAAGGGAGCCCGGCTCGGCATGTGCCTGGTTAACTACGGCGGCCGGATGCAGCTGAGCGGGAATGACCTGCTGGTCCAGACCGATCCCTGGCCCGAATACGAGGGGAACCCGGACGCCGAAGCGCGCTTGACGACCGAGTCGTTCCCGCTGCCGTTGGCTTTCAAAATGGGGATCGCGCTGGACGTGATCGCCCGCCAGGGCGACGGACTGTTCATAAACCCGAGCCACAGCCTGAGCATCGCCATTGACGGAATCCATCCTAATGACGGCGAAGAAAAACTGCAGGTCGGAGCCGAATATGGGTTATATGACATGCTGTTCCTGAGGGCCGGGTATAAGGTAAATTACGATATTCAGAATATAACCGCCGGTTTTGGTCTTAAAGCCGGTATTGGACACCGGGAAATAAAGATCGACTATGCTTACGTGAACATGGGTATTCTTGATGCTACCCATCGAGTCTGTTTGGGTATCGGATTCTAACCGCCTCAAGGAGGCAAAATGGCAATGACGAGAAGAAGTTTTTTAAAAGCGATCGGTTTTGCCGGACCGCTGATCGTTTTTTTGGGAAAGATCCCCAGGTTATTATGGGGCGGCAAACTGGAACATTCGGAAATGAATTTCTGGGAGAACAAAAAGTTTTTCCAGAAATCGGTTGACATGTCGGGTTATGCCAAAGGAGTGATCAAGGCGAAGATCGACGGGGCATGGAACGAATATCCAATAAGAAGCGCCAGCAAAGAGTTTATCGACTGGAATGTCAAGAAACGCCAGGAGTTCATCGACGCGATAAAGACCGGAGAGATGCCGGGTTTTGGCGGACCTCATTCGGGCGCGGTCGCGACCTATGGGCTGGGACGCAAGGATTCGAGCTTCACCCTCAATAACGCGATCAAAGGCATCGGCCTCGCGCCCAAGGACGAGAACCTGGACAAGACGATAAAACTGCTAAAGGACACGTACAACAAGACGATGCCCGAAAAAATGGATATCCTAAAATCCCTGTACACGGATCCCGAATATTTCGACTGGCGCAAACAGACATCGCTTGAGCTGTATTCGACGCCCGATTTCGAGACGCACACATTCTTGAATATAATGGAAAATCCGATATCCACGATCGTGTTCCTCGATATCCCGTCGTACGAACTGCGCGCCATCGGCCGCGTCGTACATCCGGATGACAATACGGCTTTGGAATCGGAAAAAAAGCTCCTGGAGTTCGTCAACCTGGCCCATGAATACATGCACGGCAAGTTCAGTAAGGTTTTTCCCTTGCTGCTGTTCTATATCGTCGAGGAATTCGATAATACCCCGGGTTCGAAACTTGGAATACGGACTGTGCCGGAAAGACCGGTGGAATAGGGAAGGAAAGGACGCAGGAGGCGCAGGAAATGCAGGAATCGCAGAAGAAATGAAAGAAAAAGAGATGAAAGGGAGGTTATTATGAAGAAAAAAATCATCATTATGAGCATGGTGCTGGCTGGTTTGATGTTCGGTCAGATCCTTTACGAGGATCATTTTACCGGCGGCGCCACGCAGCTTACCTGGCACGCCTGGTTCAGGGACAGCGCCGGTGTCGGCGACAGCATGGGGGTTATCAACGACCCGACAACGCCGGGCGGCGATAACTGGGCGGGCAGGATCTCTAACGAATGGATGGGCGCGGCCGGCCTGACTTATGCCGGGCTGGACACGCTGAAGGACTATTCGGTCGATGCCTGGATTTATACGCGGGTGACGAACGCAAACGGACCATACAACGGGATCTCCATCAGGATGAATCTGTCATCGCGCTATTTTTACCGGCTGGTCTCGGATTTCGATAATAGTGCCCGCCTGCGTTTGGGTTTCGTCGGCAGCGGGGGAATGCCCGTGGCGATCAGGGACTGGAACGCGGGGGAGATCCCAGGCGGCGTGCCGGCTACTTCATCCTGGCACAAGTTCAAACTCGTAACGGTCGGCGACCAGATATGGGCTTACTATGACAGTGTCCTGTTGCCTTCGTGCCCGATCACGTATGACAGCATCGCGAACGGATGTTTTGGCGTTTACACTTTCAACATGGCGGACACGTCAGGCACAAAGTGCGACGATATCATCGTGCGCGCGGAAACGTGGGGCGTCGAAGAGCAGGGGAGGACGATGACGAGTCGATTAGCAGTCTATCCGAATCCATTCGGTGGAAATCTCACGATTAAATTTCAAAGTTCAAATACCAAATACCAAATGAATGCCAAATCCCAGATCTCAATCTACAATGCTTCCGGCCGATTGGTGAAACAATTTAACCATATAACCAGTCAACCAATTAACCAAGTCACCTGGGACGGTACCGACGATTCGGGCGAACGGCTGGTTCCGGGGATCTATTTCGTGACCGACCGGCAGAACGGTGCCATGGCGAAAGCGATCAAGATCGATTAGCTGTTTTGCGTAAAGGTTTCGTTATTTGGGCGCTGGTTGTCTTGCCAGCGCCCTTTTTTCATTCTCGCAGTTATCCGTCATTCCCATGAAAATGGGAATCCAGTCTTTTGTTCCTGGACTCCTGCTGGAGTTTACCCCGTACTCTGATACGGGGTGAGTGACAAAACAATTCGCTATCATTTTATGTTATCGTCAGGCCGCCAGCAGGCCGGGCATATTCGCGCACCGGTAGGCGATCAGGTTCTGGTCTTTTATGACACCGCCGATCTTCATGATCGGGCCGGAGAGACCGGGCGCGTAAACTCGTGGAAAAACGACCGCCTCGAGGATCCCGGTTTCATCGTCAAGGGTGAGAAAGGACATGAGCTGTTTTGTTTTGGTCATAACGACGCGGCGGGTGATGAGCAGGCCGGTCAGTTCAATCGGTCTGCCTTCGACCGCATCGGCGATCCGCGCCTTTCTTTGCGGATATAAAAATTCCAGAGGATGGTATGCCGGGAAAAACCCGAGGGTCTTGAATTGTTCCTGAAGCTTGATCTTGTCGTCAAAGTCGGGGAGATCAGGGATTTTATCGGACAGCAAGATGAGATTGCTTCGTCGCTCCTTCGGAACTCCTCGCAATGACAAAGGGACTTGATCCCCGCAATGACGGTCCTCTTTTGTCATTCTGAGTTTCGCGGAGCGAAACGAAGAATCTCTCAGTAATATGTAATACATCCTCGGCCAGGATTCCCCAAGGCAGTTCAGGGCGCCGGATTTTATCAGAGCCGTGCCTTCGTCGATCGCCGGCCGCGCGTGGCGAAAAAGATCTTCAGCCGACCTGAAGGGACGGTGTTTGAGTATTCTTTTCATCGTTGTTAAGGAAAGATCCTTGATCTCGGTAAGACCGGTGAGCAGGGCGCTATCGCCAAGATCACAGTGATGAAAAGAGAGATTGCTTCGTCGCTCTCGCTCCTCGCAATGACCTGTCACTCTGTCATTGCGAGCCCCGACTTCACGGAGGGGCGAAGCAATCTCCTCTGCATGACTGCCGCATCTGTTTTGCACCACCGAAAACCCGATATCGCTCCTGTTTATGTCCGGACCAAGGATCTTTATGCCCCACCGTCTTGCGTCGTTGATATAGGCATGGGACGGGTAATAGCCGCCCTTGTTATTGATCACCAGGCGGAAAAAATCATGCGGGTAATACAATTTTTGGTAAGCGGACAGATACGCAAGCGTCGCGTAGGTCGTGCTGTGCGCCTTATTGAACCCGAAAGACGAAAAGGCTGCGACGCGCTGCCAAACCTTCTCGATATCTTTATTGTCGTAACCCAGGCCCCGGGCGCGGGAGAAGAACAACTCTTCTACTTCCTTCATCCGCAGGGGATTCCTTTCCTTGGTCATGGTGCGGCGTAGCAGGTCACCCTCGCTCAATGAAAAGTCGGCGAATTTCTGGGCGATCTGCAGTATCTGCTCCTGGTATACGGGGATGCCGAGCGTGTCCTTGAGCGTATCGGCAAGCGATGGATGCAGGCATTCGATCGCTTCTTCGCCGTGAAGTCGTTTCCAGAACCTTTCTTTCATGCCACCCTGTGCCGGGCCCGGTCTGATAATGGCGATCGCGTTGGCGATATCCATGATCGTCCGGGGTTTGATATTGCCGATCATGTGCCGGACCGCCGGGCTTTCGATCTGGAAACAACCCAAACTTTTCCCGCTGCTGATGAATTCGTAGACCCTTTTGTCTTCCAGGCTTATTTTTTCCCTTTTAAGATACAGCGCCGGGAAACCGCGGACGCCGAGAATGTCGATCTTGACCAGCCCTGTGATCTCGATGCCGTCCTTGTCATAGTGCACGATATTGCCGGCCGGGCTGGGATAGAGCGGCGCGTAACTGGTTACGGGCTGAGGGGCGATCACGATGCCGCTGGGATGGCAGGAAAAATAATGGGGGAAACCATCGATCCGGTCGGCCACATTGTTGATCCTCTTGATCAGGTATTCGCCGGTATGGTCGCGGATCGTTTTGAGCTCGAGCGGCGACACGCCGTACGCCCGCGCCGTGTCGCGGAAGCGCGCCCGGCGCTGGAAACGGTTTATGACCGCGATGTGGGCGACGCGATCAATGCCGAAACGGCCGTATATCTCGCGGATCAGTCTGTCGCGCTGGTTGAATTCGACATCGACGTCGATGTCCGGTGGTTCTGTCCGCTGGGGGTTGAGGAAGCGTTCAAAGGGCAGATCGAACTTGAGCGGATCCACGACCGACAACCCGAGCAAGTACAGGATATAGGACGAAGCGGCTGAACCGCGCACGTTCATCCCGATGTTCTTCCCGAGCGCGTATTCTTTGAGCCGGTGCACCAGGATAAAATACGGTTCAAAGCCCATGGCTTTTATGATCCGGTATTCGTAATCGGCCCGTTCTTTTTGAAGACGCGTGAGATTTCGGCAGCGCGGTCCGATGATATCCAGGAGTTTTTCGCTGGAACCGGGGAACACCCAATTGGAGTTTTCCGGGACAAAACCGCAGATACCAGCGAGTTCCCGGTTGTTCTGTACTGCCCGGGGATATCCGGCAAAGCACGCGGAAAATTCACGGATCGTCATCAGGTGGCCGAAAACCCGGGGGTTTGTTTCGTGCTGGTGTTTCTTGATAGCGCACATCAGGCGGTAGATGGTTTTTTCTTCGGGCGTGACATAAAAGACTTCGTTCGCCGCGGCGGCCGGAAAATCCGCGCAGTACACGTCGTGGCCCGGAGTGAGGAGATAGAAAATATCCTTAAAACATATTTTCAGTTCTTTGAGCGCGGGGATTGAATCGGACAAAAGCACCAGGCCCGCGGCGTGGTCCTTTACGGTCTGCAGATCGAGTTTCCCGAACGCGCGGGCGGTAAGGATGGCGCAGAGGTTCTCGTAGCCACCCCGGTCTTTCATGAAAAGATAGAGGTATTGACGCACCCTGAAGGGTGCGGCTACATCTTTATCCTCTCCCTTGGCGGGAGAGGGAAGGGTGAGGGGTGAAGAAACGGGGACTCTCGCTCCGATCACCGGTTTTACGCCGTACGCTTTGGCGAACTTCAGGAACTCGGGCAAGCCGAAGAAATTATCGTCGACGATCCCGCAGGTCGTGATCCGGTATTTCAGCAGACATTCGAAGAGCGTCTTGAGATCGGAGCCGCCAAGGCCGTAGTTGGTATGAAAAAATGGGATATGGGACATGATCGTCTCGCGGGCGCCGCAGTTAAATCCTAATATCTAATATCGAAATCCCGCTTCGTGTCGAATACTCAGCATGAGACATAAACAATATCAAAATCATAAATTTCAATGTTCTAAACTCAGCATCTTCTGTTTTTGTATTTTGGTATTTGTTTAGAGTTTAGGATTTCGGATTTAGGATTTGCATTTTGGGGTTTACGCCCCAAAATGTATGCGTTCCCCGAGAACAGGCAGGCGGATCCGAGTTTATCCCGCGCCCGGTCCAGTGCGTGATTGACATGGCTCCACCGTTCTTCCTTGACCGCGAACAGGGATGGTTGCTGCCCGTCATATTCAAGCCGGGAAAGCGCGATGCCGATGAGTCTTACCCTTTTCTTTTCCTGCATCAGGTTTGCCAGCAAGGGCGCGGCGTAGGCGTACACTTTTTGCTGGCAGTTGGTGGGTTCGGGGATCGAGGCTTGCTTTGATATCGTTTTGAAATCGGAGAACCGGATCTTTACGCTCGCGACGCGGGCGATCAGGTTCTTGCTGCGTAGTGAAGCGCAGGCTTTTTCGGTCAGGCGGTAGAGCAAAGCGTTCAGGAGGTCTTTGTTCAGCGTGTCCTCGTTCAGCGTCGTGTCCCGGCTCACGGACCGGACCGGCGGACCGCCGATGCCGCGAGCCGGAGCGTCATCGGCGAATAAAAACGGCCTCATCGTTTTGCAGTAGTTGCCCAGGGCCGTGCTCAGGATCTGTTCCGGGGTTTCGAACAGTTCTTTCACGGTTTTTATGTTCAGGTTGTTCAGGATCTCGCAGTGCTTGGGGCCGATGCCGGGTAACGCGCTGACCGAAAGCGGCGACAGGAATTCCATTTCTTCGCCCGGTTCGAGTATGAGCAGCCCGTCGGGTTTTGACTGGTCGCAGGCGATTTTGGAAAGCGCCCTGGTGCGGGCGATGCCGACGGAAGTCGGCAGTTTGAGTTCATCTCTAATTTGGTCTTTCAATCTGCGGGCAATAACGGGCGGCGGTCCGAAGAGCCGTTCAGTGCCTTTGATGTTTATGTAGGCCTCGTCGATGGAAACCATTCTAACGTCCGGCGAGTAGGTTTCGATTATGCTTTTGAACCGGCGGGAAAATTTTTCATATTCCCTGAAATGCGATGGCACGAACAGACCCCGGGGGCATAACCGGTAAGCCTTTGACACCGGCATCCCCGCGCGGATCCCGAAGACCCGCGCCTCGTAAGACGCCGACGTCACCACGCCGCGCTGGCCCGGCAGAGCGCCGACGATCACGGGTTTACCCTTCAGCGAAGGGTCCAGGATCTGCTCGACCGATACGAAAAAAGCGTCAATGTCAATGCAGAGGTACATGGTCGTTAAATCCGAAACACAGTTGTGTTTCGTCATACGTTATTCGGCGTCGCCGCTCGTATCGTTTTTCGTTTACCGTCACAGGCGATTCTTTGCCGTATGACAATGCCGTATAACGATACGGGCCGCCAGGACGTATAACGTTTGCCATGATCTGGGTCAGATCTTCCTTATCACCCCTATCACCTTTCCGATGACCTCGAACGGCCTGGTGAGCAGGGGGTAGGAGTCGTTCTCCGGTTTCAGGGCAAAATTTCCGTTGAGTTTCTTGAACCGTTTGACCGTTGTCTCGCCCTCGATATTGGCGACGACGATCTCGCCGTCAGAGGCTTCTTTGTTGGGTTTCACGACCACCATGTCGCCGTCATAGATCCGGGCGTTCACCATGCTGTCGCCTTTCACCTTGAGCAAAAAACAACCCTGCCAGTTCAGCGGATCGAAATAGCCTTCCACTTCCTCAAAGGCGAGTTCAGGCAGACCAGCGGCTACCCTGCCGATTATGGGAAGCTTTACAGGTTCGATCTTTATTCCCCTCGCTTTGGTGGGGATCTTTTTGATGAGGCCTTCTCTGGTCAGATTGTCAAGGTGAACTTTTATTGCTTTGGTGCTCTTAAACCCCAGAATCCGCGCGATCTCACGGATGGTCGGCGGATAACCGTAGTCATGCACAAAATCCTGGATTATCCTCAGGATCTCATCCTTGGTCTTTGTTTTGCGCATAAAACCTCCTTCCCCTGCTATGCAGGGGATAGATTACAGTGATAAAAGTACCGGTAAATCGTTGTAATCTATCTGTTATCACCGTAATCAAGCACGTTAGGGATTTATTACTAACGTGGTAAACATTTGTTTACATAGTCATTATAAGCACCAAACCGGTTTTGTCAAGGGGTGAAATGCATTTTTCTGCCAAGGCAGAAAAATACGATTACAGTGATTGAAGCACAAGATTACAGTGATAAAATAACAAAATATGTATTATTTACTAATCAATAATTACCAATTACCAGTTACCAGTTACCAAGAGCTATTTGACCTCTTGACAAATGCCCAATTTTCAATATAATATAGTGTATAGTGATGGCTAACCTAAAGATCAAAGATCATATTCATGTTAGCACATCCGCCATAATAGTGGCGGATTTTCATTGCTTATACTACGTACAGGTATAGATGACAGTGATTCACAATACGATTACCGTGATAAAAACGTCGCTAATTCGTTGTTATCAGTCTAATGAAAGGGGGTGTAAACTAAATGACAAAGATCACCGTTTACGAAGGTGAATCATTCGAGAACGCAATGCGCCGGTTTCGTAAAACAGTCGAACGCGCCGGTATTTTAAGGGCCATAAAAAAGCACGAAGTGTACGAAAAACCGAGCGAAAAAAGAAAAAGGCGGTTTATTGCCGCCCGTAAAAAGGAATGGAAACGGCAGCGAGAGGAATTATAGAAAGAACACATGCCGAAGAGGTTTTAGAACTGCCTAAAGTCCTTAATATTCTATCCGATTATTGCCAGACCGAACCAGCAAAGAGCCTGGCCCTGGCGATCGCCCCAAGAAAAAGTTTGGATGATGTCGAATATGAATTGAACAGGATAGATGAAGTAAGGAGTTTCAGCGATGTTCCTCAATTTTTCGTGCCATTTGAGCCGGGTAGTTTAAGGACATCTTCAGCTGTTCAGTCCTGCTTATCGATAGATAATATATGTTCAGTGAAGTTGTTTCTTATTCATGTTGGTACTTTAAAGGAAAAATTCAAGAAGACCAGTATTTATAAGTATTTTGATGGGGTTGGCGAATACCGGGATGTTATTGATAAGATTGAACACATGATCGATCAAAGCAACCAGATAAAAGATGATGCGACACCTGCCCTGTACAAAATAAGGCAAAGAAAGAAAACCGTGAACAATATGATAGGCGAAACTTTGAGGCGCATACTGGCCGAGCGGTCCAATATGTTCAGTGATCAGAATATCGTTAGCCGTAATGGCCGGTATGTTTTGCCGGTTAAAAACAATTTTAAAAAGGACATGTCCGGCATTGTGCACTCCTATTCAAACTCGGGCGAAACGATCTTCATTGAACCGATCGAGATCACGGACCTGAGTGCTGAACTGGTTGACCTGGAAAGCAGGGAAGCGAAAGAGATCGAACTGATCTTGCAAATGCTGACCGCGATCATAAACGAAAGGCTTGAAGATATCGAAGCCGATATCAAAAGGGTCGTTGATCTCGATCTATTGTTCGGAAAAGCCATCTATGCCCGCGAGTCTAATTCAGTGAGGCCTGAGTTTTCCAACCGATTGAACATAGTGGACGGGTATCACCCGGTCCTGAAGAGGATAAAGAATGATGCCGTCGCTTTGAACCTGATCATGGATGGCGATAAACGAGTATTGCTGATCAGCGGCCCAAATGCCGGCGGGAAAACGGTTGTTTTGAAGACTGCCGGGCTGCTGGTGCTGATGGCTAAGTGCGGCATGTTCATTCCCGCTGCCGAAGGCTCGGCGATGCCGTTCTTTGATGAGGTTTACGCAGACATCGGCGATGAACAGAGCCTTGAATCCGACCTTTCGACCTTTGCTGGTCATATCAAGCAAATCAATGCCGCCCTGCGTTCCAGCAAGGCTTCGTGCCTTGTCCTGCTCGACGAACTTATGAACCAGACATCGGTTGAAGAGGGTTCTGCATTGGCGCAGGCGATCCTTGATGACCTGGCATCCAGGAACCGGTTCGTGATCGCAACTACTCATAATGAGAACCTGAAGATATACGTGAGCCAGCAGAATAACATGCTGAATGCCGGCATGGAATACACTGACCATCCTACCTACCGTCTGATCACGGGTATTCCCCAGCCCAGTAACGCGATCAAGCTTGCCGGTTCAATGGGCGTTGACCCGGCGATCATTAAAAAAGCAATATCATACATGGACAAGGAAAAGGTCTCGCTCAACACGATATTCGAGGACCTGTCTAGCAAACTCCAGGCCATCGATGAAGAGCGCAAGACGCTTGCCCGGCTGACCGCTGAGTATGATTCCAAACTGACCGAGTTGAAGACCCGAAAGAAAAAAGAGATCGACGACTTCAAGGAACAGCACAAAAAAGAAATGATCCAGGCGAAACGGACGGTCGAGCGGTTGATAAAAGCGCTGAAAAAAGAGGGGCCGAAAAAGGATACGGTCCAGAAAGCCAATGAATTTTTTGAAAAAAATGTGGTCGAAGAAAAACACGAGCCCTATGTTCCAGAGATCGGGGAGCTCGTTCGGATCCATGGTCTGCAAAGGGCCGGCCAGGTGATCGCAGAGCGCCAGGGGAAGTTCAAGATCAGTTTGGATAACATGTTCTTCTGGGCGGTACCGGCGGAGATCGAAAAGCTGGGACCGGCTGACAGCGAAAAGACAAAGAACAAAAAGATGCCATGATCGAGCGCGAACAGATCGAAGAGATCAAGCGGCAGACCGACATCGTGGACGTTATTTCGCAGTTCGTCCAGCTGAAGAAAGTGGGGAAGAACTACCGCGCGCTGTGCCCTTTCCACACGGAGAAGGCGCCTTCGTTCTACGTCAGCCCGGACAAGGGTATTTACTATTGTTTCGGGTGCAAGAAAGGCGGCAACGCGATCAGCTTCCTCATGGAGTATGAACACCTGGATTTTCCCGATGCCCTGCGCAGGCTGGCAAAGGCGGCCGGCATCGAGATCGACACTTCCAAAGGTCTTAAACACAAAGAATTATACGAAGTGAACGAACTCGCGTGCCAGTACTACTCCATGGTTTTGACCAAAGAGATTGGGCGCCGGGGCATGAATTATTTGAACGAACGCAAGGCTAACCTTGAAAAACTAAAAGATTTCAGGCTGGGATACGCGCCGAGTTCGGGTCAGTTAGTGACCTACATGAAGCAGCAGAACGTCAGCGCTGACCGTCTTAATCAGGTCGGCCTTACCTCGTCGGGACGGGAGGTGTTCCATGACCGTATTATTTTTCCGCTCATCAACCTGTCCGGACGCGTGATCGGTTTTGGCGGCCGCGGCATTGACGATTATATCCAGCCGAAATACCTTAACAGCCCGGAAACGCCGATATTCAGGAAAGGCGATAACCTATACGGGTTGTTCCAGGCGAAGGAAACGATGAGGCTCAAGAACGAGTCGATCCTGGTCGAAGGTTACTTCGATCTGCTCAGCCTATACCAGCACGGGATCAAGAACATATGCGCTCCGCTGGGAACGGCGCTGACCGAAAAGCAGGCCGTACTGATCTCGCGGTACGGGCATAAGGTTCACCTGCTGTTCGACGGCGATATGTCGGGGATAAAGGCCGCGCTACGCGCCATCGGCCTGTTGATCAACGCGCAGGTCGACGTGCACGTGGCATCGCTGCCTCGGGATACGGACCCTGATGATTACATCAAGAAACACGGCGCCGATAGTCTGAATACGCTGATCGGAGAATCGCCGGACTTTTTCCATTTTTATAAGA
Source organism: bacterium (assembly GCA_036382775.1). NCBI lineage: Bacteria > bacterium. The sequence goes on from DASVHD010000032.1 coordinate 34,603, forward strand.
ACGCGGTGAAGATCCAGACGGTCGAAGACGAGATAACGCTGATAAAGGATTTGATGCAGATCATCAACACGATCCAGGATCCGATCAGGTATGACCGTTACTTGAAACACATTGAAACAGTATTCAATCTGTCGCCAGAGACGATCAGGAAAACGGCGGCAAAAAAAGAAGCACCGGTCGGTCTAAGCGAAAGCCCGAAACCGATAAAAGCCACTGATGAAGAGCAAATGATGGCGATGATCATCAACAACCGAGAATATGCTGAAAAGATCAAGGACATATTAACCGAAAAGGATTTCAATAGTGAAAAAGTAAGGAAGCTTTTCAATCATATTATAAAGAACAAAGACGTTGGGATCGACAGCCTTTCCGGTGTGGTTGATGCCGATCTCGAACACACTATGATGGAACTTGTATTGAAAAAAGACGAACGTTTATCAGAAGAAGATTTCTTGAAAGCTGTAAAAAAATTTAAAAATAAAATAGAAAATAAACGGTTGACTTTCCTCATTGCTGAGGCAAATAAGAAGCACGATGACGATGAGGTCACACGATTACAAAAAGAACATAAGGAGCTTAGAAATAACGAAGGGGTGACAAAGTGAAATATTCCCAGGCAGTATTCGATAAGGCGAAGGAGAAGGGGAAGATAACAATTAATGAGATCAACAAGTTGATCCCGGATAATGTTTCGCCGGAAGAGATCGATGAAATACTTGATCTGCTCGCGCGGTACGGTATCAGTATCGTTCAGGAAGAAACAGCACCGGCAGTCAAACCGCAGCCAGTGGCCAAGGCGTCGGTAAAGCCTGACGAGCCGATCCGCGCGTATTTCCGCGAACTTGCGCGGTACGACCTGCTGACCAAGGATGAGGAATACGAGCTCGCGGTCAAGATCGAGACCGGTTACCGGATGATCGAGCGGCAGTTCCTGCCGTTCCCCTGTACGGTCCGGAAGCTGATCGAGGTCTGCAAGCAGGTGGAAGAAAGCCGCAAGAGCCTGGACCAGGTGTCGCGCGTCGAGATCGAAGCCATGATGGACAAACACGCATTCTGGGCAGAACGCCAGCGGTTCATCCGGCGCGTAAAATCGATCGAGAAAGATTATAATTCGCTCCTTAACCTGTACAAAAAAACACGGCACGAAAAGGCGAGAGCGCTGGAATGGAGAGTTTTCGAGAAAGAAGAACGGATATTGAGAAAACTCGCGATCCTATCGCTCCAGCACGGCGCCGTGAACAACGCGATCACGGCTTTTAAGGACAAGGCTGCGCGGCTCGAAAAAGTGGAAAAAACGATTCCTAGATTGCGCAATGAAAGCGAGATCTCGCTCTTCGAGAAGGAAAGACGTGTGCTGTTCGGTGATCTCGGTCATGAGACAGAGCGGATCAAGGAATCGCTGAATATCGTGGACGCGTGGGAAGACCTGATCAACCGCGCGCGGCAGAGGATGATCGAGGGCAATATGCGTCTGGTCATTTCCATTGCCAAAAAATACGTCAACCGTGGTCTGGAATTCGCCGACCTGGTCGGCGAGGGCAACAATGGTCTGATCAAGGCGGTAGAAAAATTCGATTACCGCAAGGGTTACAAGTTCTCCACATACGCAACATGGTGGATCCGGCAGGCGATCACTCGGGCGATCGGCGACCAGGCCCGGACCGTGCGCGTGCCCGCCCACATTCTCGACACCATGAACAAGGTTGCCCGCGCGCAACGCGATATGATCCAGGATCTGGGCCGGGAGCCGACCGTTGAAGAGATCGCCGACCATCTTGACCTGCCAACCGACAAGGTCAGGATGGCACAGAACATATCGCTCATACCGATATCGCTCGACAAACCGATCGACGACGAGGAGTCGAGTTTTGTCGGTGATTTTATCAGCGACCCGATGGCGGATTCGCCGTCGCGCAGAGCCGCGATCTCGATCCTCAAAGACCGTTTCAGCGACGTGCTGAGGGATTTGCCAAAAAGAGAGGAAAAGATCATCCGGCTGCGTTTTGGCCTGAACGACGGCTTGCCCCGGACGCTCGAGGAAGTCGGGAGAATGTTTAACATCACAAGGGAACGCGTGCGTCAGATCGAAGCCAAGGCGTTGCGTAAACTAAGACACCCGACGCGCATTCGCAAGCTCCAGATGTTCAAGGATTTGATAGAAATGGAATGAACTTCATGTAATGCCAAATATCAAATGTCAAATACCAAATGAATTTCAAATTACAATTCCTAAAACTGGATAATGGGCAATAATCATTACGATACTATAATCATCGGCGCCGGGTCGGCCGGCTATCCATGCGCGATCAGGCTGGGACAGCTTGGCAAGAAAGTGCTCGTCATCGAGGAGAAAGAACTCGGGGGAGTGTGCTTGAACCGGGGCTGCATTCCAACAAAGGCGCTGAGTTTCGCGGCTGAAATGAAAGACAACCTGAAAAAAGCCAGGATCATGGGCTACCGGATAGATGATCAGGGATTAGACCTGGCGGTCCTGCGCGACTGGAAGGATAGTGTCGTGCAAAGGCTGCGCAGCGGTGTTATTTATCTTTTCAAGCAAAACAACGTGGAAGTTAAAAACGGCAAAGCGCAGATCCTTTCCGAACACAAAGTTGAATGCGCGATCAAAGATGGCGAAGGCAGCGGCACCGCGGCTGTTTTTGAAGCTGAAAATATCGTTGTCGCCACGGGCACCGAGATCATGCCCCTGCCCGGGCTTGATTTTGACCATAAGTTTATTATTGATACTGACGACGCGCTGGAGCTGAAGGAAATACCGGGACGACTGCTCGTCGTGGGCGCGGGCGCGAGCGGGCTTGAGCTCAGCAGCATTTACAGCCGCCTGGGTTCGAAGGTAGCGGTCGTGGAGATCATGGAGCAGATCCTGCCGGGCATGGAACATGAGCTCTGTGGACAGCTTTTTAAAATCTTAAAAAAGTCAGGGATCGAGATCTTTTTGAATTCCCGGGTCAGCGGTTATGAAATGATAGGGACTGGCGATGAAGGACTCGTGGCGACGATTAAAAAAGTCGATGGCGAAACGAAAATGACCTTTGACAAGATCCTGGTGACCGTGGGCAGGAGACCGGTGGATCACGCGCTTAAAAAATTCGGCCTTGCGACGGACAAAAAAGGGTATTTGACGGTTGATGGATCTTTGCGGACCAGCGTCAAGAATATCTACGCCATTGGCGATATGATCGGACCGCCGCTGCTCGCGCACAAGGCCACCAAGCAGGGGGTTGTGTGCGCCGAGATACTCGGCGGAGAAAGAGCAAAATTTGAACCGCGCAAGGTTCCTTCGTGCGTTTTCACCATCCCGCCGCTGTCGACGGTCGGCATGACCGAGAATGAAGCAGTGGCCAAGGGATTGAAAATAAAGATCGGTCGCTTCCCGTACCGCGCTTCAGGCAAAGCCCTGGCAATGGGAGAGACCGAGGGACTGGTCAAGATCATCGGTGACGAGAAAGACCGCCTGATCGGGCTGCATATCCTTGGCGCCGAGTCGCCGAGCCTGATCGCCGGAGGCATGCTTGAGGTCGAGCAGAGCGTTCCGATCCGTGACCTTACCGAGATCATCTATCCGCACCCGACCTTGACCGAGATCATCGGCGAAGCCGCAGAAAACTACTTCAAAAAAGCCACGCATATAGCCAATAAATAAAACGCATTTTCATTCGGCATTCGTTCCATTCATCACGGAAATCAGCCATTTTATCGCAGTAATCGATACAAAAGGACTAATCCTTTCGTATTGTATTGACTTCCATCCTTAATAGTATATAATATTAGGTTGCGCATCCTAAAAAAAGCCAACATTTTATGGTCAATGCGCACTTTTTTTATCAAAAACAGCGTAATTGACAAGGGCGGTAGCTTACTTGTTTGCCTTAAAAGGCACACTAATATAGATTACAGTGATTAAAATCGGTGATTACCGTGATACCAGACCAGACAATATACAAACATACACTATTCGTTAATTACCAATTACCAATAGCCAATTACTTTTTTATGCAATGATGGAGGTATTATGCCATTGATAACACTGGATAATGAACAGAAGATGATCATGAGCGAAGTAAGAAAATTCGCAATTTCTTCACTTGAACCGATTTCTTCAGATATTGACAAAAAAGCCGTAATTTCGGATGAAATATTCAAAAAACTCAATGATCTTGGTTTGTTGTATCCGATTATACCCGCACAATACAACGGCGCAGGAATGAACGCGACAAGCCTTTGCATTATTGTCGAGGAGATATCCAAATCGCTCGCTTCCTTAGGCGCGATACTGGTCGTTAACAACAGTATCTGCGCTTTTTTTATTGACCAATGTGCCGGGGATAGTCAGAAAAAGAAGTACTTTGACCTGATGAATTCCGGAAAGATAATGGGTTATATCATGGAACCCCAGGTCGATCCGTCAGGGGCAGACGCATCCATTGATAACGCGGGTGTGATATCTGGCAAAAGGAATTTCGCTTTGAATGCTTTGTATGCCGACAGCATGTTTATTCCTTTTACCGGCAAAGAGGGCGTGGTTGCTGCTATCTTCAATAAGAAAGACAGGGGCGTTAGACTGTCCCGGATAGATCTGCTGGGTTTGAACGCGGCCGGTATTATGAGTGCCGAATTCATGGGATTGTCAGTGAATCCTGAAGCGCAAATAAAGCCGTCAGCTGCAAAAGCAGCCAGTCACTTCACCGCTTTTGCGCAGCTTGGGTTTTCCGCGGTCCTCCTTGGTATCAGTCAGGCCGGATTGGACGCCGCGGTAAAATATTCGAAGGAGCGCAAGCAGTTCGGTCGTGCGATCTGTGAATTTTACATGGTCCAGGAAATGCTGGTTAATATGAAAGTTCGGATCGAAGCAGCGCGAAACCTTGTGTACGATGCGGCGTTCAAGTACGACCACAAGGAGGATTTCACGCTGGCATCCATGCTGTGCTTTATTCACGCGTGCGATACCGCAGTATACTGTGGCCTGAATGCGATACAAGTGCACGGCGGCTACGGCTATACCAAAGACTATCCAGTGGAACGATACCTGAGGGATGCCAAAACTATTCAGAATATCGCAGGAGTGCAGTATACGGTCAAGGAGCAGGTGGCGCGGGATTTACTTGGAAAATCTTAGGATTTTCCTGATGACAGTGATAAGAGGATAAAAATTGATCACTCCGTTCTGCATCATGAAAGTCATAAATGATGAAACAGGACGCAGAAATCAGCGCCGTGATTGCAAGAAAAATTTCGGTGATAAAGAAAATAAAAGGGAGCTGACATGTCGATGTTCTTGAACGAAGCGCATAAAAAATTTAGAGAAAAGATAATAGCGTTCGCGCAGAACGAGGTCCGTCCCCGCGCGAAAGAGATCGACCAGAAAAGCGAATTTCCCGCCGACCTGGTAAAGCGGATGGCCGAGCTGCAACTGCTTGCCCTGTACGTGCCGAAGGAATACGGCGGCGCCGGACTGGACGTGACATCGTACGCGATCGCGGTCGAGGAGATCGGTCGGGTGTGCGGTTCCACCGGGATATTTCTCGCCGCGCATTCGTCGCTTGGCGTGTTCCCGGTCTGGTATGCCGGTACCGAGGAGCAGAAGCAGAAGTGGCTCATACCGCTCGCCCGGGGTGAAAAGATCGGATCCTTCGGTTTGACCGAGCCCAACGCCGGTTCGGATGCGGCCGGTACCCAGACCACGGCAAAATTGGTCGGCGACAAATACGTTATCAACGGCGCCAAGCGGTTCATCACTTCCGGGCACGTGGCCGACGTGCTGATCATAACCGCGACCAAGGATCCTAAACTCGGGTACAACGGCATATCGGCGTTCATCGTGGAAAAAGGTATGACCGGGTTTTCCTGCGGAAAAGAAGAAGACAAGATGGGTCTGCGCGGTTCGATTACTTCGGAGTTGAGCTTTGAGGACTGCGCGGTGCCAAAAGATAATTTGTTGGGCAACGAAGGCGACGGGTTCAGGATCTTCATGGAGACGCTCGACGGAGGAAGGATCTCGATCGGCGCGCTCGCGCTGGGAATAGGCCAGGGCGCTCTCGATTCGGTCTTGGAGTTCGTGAACAAGGGCACCAAGGGCGGCAAACCGCTGAGCAAGTTCCAGCAGTACCAATCCGTGATCGCCGAGATCGCGACGGAGATCGAGGCGGCGCGACTGTTGGTTTACCAGGCCGCCTATCTCAAGGATAACGGGCAGCCTTACGTCAAGGAGTCGGCAATGGCCAAATACTATGCATCGACTGCCGGCATGAAAGCGACCAGTTTAGCCATTGACGTGCACGGCGCGCTGGGTATCACTAAAGAATACCCGGTCGAGCGGTACTTGCGAGATGAGAAATTAATGGAGATCGGCGAAGGCACAAGCGAGATCCAGAAGATCGTCATCGCGAGGCAGATGCTGGAGAAATGATACTGGTTAAAAGGTTAAATAATTAAATGGTTAAATATTCAACCATTCACCAATTACCAATGTAAATTTTCTGTGGAAGGAGGTATAATGGATTTTGATTTGACCAAAGACCAGAAAATGCTGCAGGATCAGGTGAAGAAATTCGCGGACGCGGAGATAGCGCCATTGGCGGCTGAGATCGATATCTCGCGGGAGTTCCCGTGGAAATCAATAAAGAAAATGGCGAACCTGGGATTGCTGGGGATCGTTGTTCCGGAGAAATACGGCGGCGCGGGTTTTGACTTTGTGTCCCTGGCGATCGCGATCGAGGAGATCTCCAGGGTTTGTTCGTCCACCGGCGTGATCGTAGCAGTGAATAATTCGCTGACCACATATCCGATACTGCAGTTCGGTAGCGAAGAGCAAAAAATGAAATACCTGCCGCCTTTGTGCGACGGGTCAAAGCTGGGCGCTTTTGCGCTGACCGAACCCAATGCTGGATCTGATGCCGCGGCGATCGAAACCATGGCCCGCCTTGAAGGCGACAACTACATCCTGAACGGAACAAAGAGGTTCATCACCAATGGCACTGAAGCGACTATTTTCGTGGTCTTTGCCGTAACGAACAAGGAATTGAAGCATAAAGGCATCAGCGCGTTCATCGTAGAAAAAGGCATGCCCGGGTTCACCGCCGGAAAGCATGAAGATCTGATGGGTATCAGAGCGACCGGCAATTGCGAGCTGACATTCGAGGACTGCAAAGTACCAAAAGCGAACCTGCTCGGTAAGGAAGGCGACGGGTTTAAGATCAGCATGAACACGATCGATGTTTCGCGGGTCGATATCGGAGCTCAGGCAGTTGGCGTCGCCCAGGGTGCGTTGGACGCCGCGGTGAAATATTCAAAAGAGCGCAAGACGTTCGGTGTGCCCATATGCAACCACGAAATGGTACAGTCAATGCTTGCCGAGATGGCGACCAAGATCCAGGCAGCGCGCTTGCTGGTGTACTTCGCTGGTCAGTGCAAGGACAAGGGCATGCCCAGGTTCTCGAAAGAGTCGGCCATGGCAAAATATTATGCCGCCGATATCGCGGTTGAAGTGACGAGGATGGCGGTTCAGATCCACGGCGGTTATGGTTTTTCCAAAGAATACGCCGTTGAGAGAATGTATCGCGACGCCAAGATCCTCGAACTTTATGAGGGAACCCGCGAGATCCAGAAGATCGTGATCGCGAGAGAGTTGACAAGATAAAACCTAAGCACTAAATCCTAAACTCTAAACTCTAAACAATTTCAAATGACCAAAATCCAAAATTCAAAAGATATCCCCCCCACCTTAATCCTCCCCCTCGAGGGGGGAGGGAATGGGAGAGGGTGTGTTTGGGATTTAGAATTTTGATTTTGTTTATGTTTCATGCTGAGGATTCGACACGAAGCGGGATTTAGATATTGGGATTTCGAATTTTCCACTGAAGGAGGTTTTTTGAGCATGAACATTATCGTCTGCATTAAAAGGGTCCCCCAGACTGCGGAGGCCGAGGTCAAGGTCGATCCCTCGGGCAAGAATATCATTAAGGACCGTTTGACTTTCGATACCAACGAATCCGATACCTACGCGTTGGAAGAGGCGATCCTGCTCAAGGAAAGGTGCGGTGCCGGCAGCACCGTGACCGCCGTTAGTGTGGGTAATGCCGATGCTGAGGATTCGCTCCGCATCGCGCTTGCCAAAGGCGCGGATACGGCGATTCTGGTCAAGGCCGAGGATTTCGGGGAACTGGACGGGTTCAAAACCGCCCAGCTGCTGCGCGCCGTGATCAAAGACCTGCCGCACGATATCATATTGACCGGCTGCGTGGCGACCGATGACGGATATTATCAGGTCGGTCCGGTACTCGCGGAATTGCTGGGTATACCGCACGCAACGCTGGTGACCAAGGTCGAGGTTGCCGGAAACAAAGCGCAGGTCCACCGGGAATTGGAAGGCGGTTTAATCGAGCACCTCGAAGCGACCTTGCCGGTGCTGGTCACGACCCAGACCGGTATCAATGAACCGCGGTACGCTTCGCTGATCGCGATCCGACGCGCTGCGAGCAAGGAAATAAAAATCGTCGGCAATGCGGAACTGGGCGGATACGAATTGCTGGACAACTCGACGCTCGATTCCCTATTCACGCCACCGGTCGGCAAACGGGCCGAGATCCTGACGGGCGCGGCTGACGAGGTCGCGGCAAAAGTGACGGGAATCATTAAGGACAAAGGACTCATTTAATATCTAAGCACTAAATCCTAAACTCTAAACAGTCTCAAATGACCAAAACCCAAAATTCAAAAAATATCCCCCCCACCTTAATCCTCCCCCTCGAGGGGGGAGGGAATGGGAGGGGGTGTGTTTGGGATTTAGAATTTAGAATTTGTTTATGTTTCATGCTGAGGATTCGACACGAAGCGGGATTTAGATATTAGGATTTCGGATTTCTCATGAAGGGAGCCAGATGAATGATATTTTCGCATTGATCGAGCATCGCCAGGGAACGATCAGGGATATATCATATGAAATACTCGCCGCCGGCCGGAAGCTTGCCTCACAATCTAAGGGGAAATTGACCGCTGTGCTCTGCGGCCATCAGATCGGAGCTTTTGCTGAAAAGATAAAGACGCAGGCGGACCGTCTCGCGGTTATGGATAGCGAATTATTCAAAAATTTCAACGCTGAAATATACCAGATGGCTATGGTCGAACTTATCAAACAGGAAAAACCCTTGCTTGTGCTCCTGGGGCATTCGGCGTCGGGGATGGATATCGGGCCGTCGCTGGCAGTGCAGCTGAACATGCCATTTGCGACCGATTGCTGTGATCTCCAGATCGATACCGGCAGCGGCGCTGCCAGCATCTCGGTCACGAGAACCATGTATGACGGGAAGCTTAACGCAAAGGTACGACTGCGCCAGCACGGATCATACCTCGTTACCTTGCGCAGCGGCTGTTTCCCGGCCGAAGAAGGAAAACTCAACGCCGAGATGGTCAGTTTTCTGCCATCGTTCAAGACTGAACCTGAATATCGCCGGTTCGTTGAATATATTGAAGCTGCGCTGGGAGAGGTGGATATCACTAAATCCGATATCATAATTGGCATCGGCCGCGGCGTGAAGGAACAGGCTAATCTTGCACTGATCGAGGATTTTGCCAAAACCGTGGGCGGTGTCGTGGCTTGTTCAAGGCCGATCGTTGACGCCGGGTGGCTACCCAAGGACCGGCAGGTTGGTTCTTCCGGCAAAACGGTCAAACCAAAACTGTATATTGCCCTGGGCATATCTGGCGCATTTCAGCATCTCGTCGGTATGAAGAGCTCGGACCTCATCATCGCCGTTAACAAGGATCCAAATGCGCCCATTTTCAACGAGGCCGATTACGGCATCGTGGACGATCTCTTCAAAGTCGTGCCGGTCCTGAAGAACAAGATAATTGAAGTGAAACAAGCGAAAGCATGATTTTCGAATATTCCGAATTACAAATGATAATCCGCCAAACAGTGTGGCGGACCGAATAAATGCCGAATATCAAAATTCAGGAAAACGATGAGCAGCCTGATCACGATCAATAACGAGATCCGCGATATCCTGATGGAACAGGGCGCCCAAGACGCGGTAAAATGCTATCAGTGCGGCCGGTGCATGGCGGCGTGTCCATGGAATATGCTGCAACCGGTGAATTACGCCGTGTACCAGTTCCCGCAGAGCGTCAAACTTGGCACGATGACGAGCAGCGAGAAGAAAGAAGACATTGAACGGGAGACGATCGATGTCTTCAGGTGCATTGGCTGTGATAGCTGCAGGTATGAATGTCCTCGCGGAGTGAACATCTCCGATGTACTGCGCGCCGTACGCAGGATCCTCGTGGATTTCGGGTCCTATCCGACCGACCTGAAGAGTTTTATTACGCGTCTTTTCAATACCGGCAATCCTCTGGGCGAACCCGCCCTTAAACGGATCGAATGGATGAACGAAACAGGCATCCCAAAATTCACGGTATCGCACGAGTTGCTCTATTTCCCGTGTTGCATCCCTTCATACGACAGCCGGGTGAAGAAAGTGGCTCTTGCCACGGCCAGGATATTACAGACCGCCGGCGTAAGTTTTGGCGTGATCGGCGAAGATGAATTTTGCTGCGGCGAAGCCGTGCGCCGGGCAGGCGCCGAAAAGGTCTTCCAATTGGCGGTAAAGAGAAACAGCGAGACATTCCAGAAAGTAAAAGCCCGCAACGTCCTCACGACCTCTCCGCACTGCCATACGATATTTGCGAAAGAATATGTCCGTTATTACAGCGGTCTTAAATCAACGCACGCGACTGAGTTTTTCAGTCAACTTATCAAGGACAAAAAGATAGTGCCGCGAAAAAGGTTCGAAAAAAAGGTCGTGTACCATGATCCGTGCACGCTGGGCCGGCAGATGAACGTATATGACGAGCCGCGGCACGTGCTTAAGAGCATACCTGGTCTTGAATTAATGGAAGTGGCGGTGTTCAACCGCAAGTACAGCTTGTGCTGCGGAGGCGGTGCCATGGGTTTGTGGCGTGAATGGTCGCACGACGAACGACTGGCAACGGTCCGGCTGGAACAGCTAATGAAAACCGGCGCCGATGTTATCGCCGTCGCCTGTCCGTACTGCCTGCAGATGTTCGAGGAAACCCTGAAATCGATGGGCAAGGAAGTGCCGGTGATGGACGTAGCTGAAATACTGAACGAGAGTTTAGGTTAGTGGCCCATGGGTAAAGATTTTATAAGGGAAATAATAGACGAACACAACCGCACCGGCAGGTTTGGCGGAAAGGTCCGCACGCGATTTCCACCCGAACCCAACGGATACCTGCATATAGGCCACGCCAAAGCCATCTGCATCAATTTCGGGATCGCGTCCGAGTACGGCGGTAAGTGCAACCTGCGCTACGACGATACCAATCCCGCGAAGGAAGAGACCGAGTATGTTGATTCCATAAAGCGGGATATCCGCTGGCTGGGATTTAACTGGGAAGACAGGGAATTTTACGCGTCGGACTATTTTGAACAGTTGTACGAGTTCGCCGTTAAGCTCATCAAAAAGGAAAAAGCGTACGTATGTGATTGTTCGCCGGACGAGGTCCGCGAGATGCGCGGCACCCTTACGGCGCCTGGACGGGTATGCCCGCACCGTTCGCGTACGGTCGAAGAGAACCTGAAGCTTTTCGATAGCATGAGAAAAGGCGCGTTCGCCGATGGCTCAAAGATCTTGCGCGCGAAGATCGATATGGCGTCAGGTAATATCAACCTTCGCGATCCGGTCATGTACCGCGTCCTCAGGGCGGCGCATCACCGCACCGGTGACGCCTGGTGCATTTATCCCACCTATGATTTCACGCACGGCGAATCTGATTCGATTGAAGGGATCACTCATTCTATATGCACTTTGGAATTCGAGGACCATCGTCCTTTGTATGATTGGTTCCTCGATGAACTTGATGTCCATCACCCGCAACAGATTGAATTTGCGCGGCTGGACATGACGTACACCATGATGAGCAAGAGAAAACTGCTCGCTCTCGTCGACAAGGGCATCGTGAGTAGCTGGGACGATCCCAGGATGCCGACATTGTCGGGCTTGCGCCGACGCGGTTGTACGGCTGAAGCCATCAGGATATTCTGCGACACCATCGGCATCGCCAAGAACAATACGGTGGTGGATATCGAACTTTTTGAACACTGCCTCCGCGATGACCTGAACAAGCACGCGGCAAGGATGTTCGCCGTGCTGCGCCCCTTAAAGGTCGTTATCACCAATTACCCACAAGACGCGGAAGAAGAGCTGGATTGCATCAATAATCCCGAGGATCCGGCCGCTGGTGCGCGAAAGGTCCCGTTTTCACGCGAATTGTTCATTGAAAGAGACGATTTTATGGAAGAACCGCCTAAAGAATTCTTCCGGCTCGCGCCGGGGAGGGAAGTGCGGCTGCGGTACGCATATTTCCTGCGCTGCACTGATGTTATAAAGGATGCATCCGGTATGGTCACGGAACTGCGCTGCACTTATGATCCCGCGACCAAAGGCGGCGATGCACCGGATGGAAGAAAAGTAAAAAGCACCCTGCACTGGGTGTCGGCGAAGCATGCGATAAAAGCCGAGATGAGATTGTACGACCGGCTGTTCACCCGGTCCGACCCCAACGAGGGCGGTGATTATATGATGAATCTTAACAGCCGTTCGCTTGAGGTTCTGAACGACTGCCGCATTGAACCGGGACTGGCCGGTGTGCAGCCGGGAGCGCGTTTCCAGTTCGAACGGCTCGGTTATTTCTGTGCTGACCTCGACACGAAACCGGACCTTCCTGTTTTTAACCGCACTATCACGCTGCGCGATACGTGGGCCAAGATCCAGAAAAAAATGAAGGCCGGTGTCGGATAATGCGGCTGGGATTGTTCTGAACATGGATACGATCAAGCGTTTACGGCAGGGTGACAAGAGAACCATCGGTCAGGTCATGAGCGAGGTCGAGAACGGCGATTCCCGAAAGACCCTTGAAAGATTATATGTTTTTTCCGGTCGCGCTTTTCAGATCGGCATCACCGGCCCGCCGGGTGCTGGCAAGTCGACCCTGGTGAACGCGCTTGCGGAAAAGTTGTTGCGGGACAACAAAAAGGTTGGTATCATCGCGGTCGATCCCACATCACCGTTTTCAGGCGGGGCCTTGCTCGGCGACCGCGTGCGGATGACTGCGCTTGGACAAAACCCCAATGCTTTTATCAGGAGCATGGCTTCGCGGGGCAGTCTCGGCGGGCTTGCCCGCAAGACCAAGGATATTGCCCTGGTTTTGGACGCGGCGGGCATGGACTATATCGTGATCGAGACGATCGGTGTGGGGCAGGTGGAATTGGATATCGCCCAGGTCTGCGATACGACGATCGTCGTGCTCGTGCCGGAATTCGGGGATTCGATCCAGGCATTGAAGGCCGGTTTGCTTGAGATCGCCGACATTATCACGGTCAACAAGGGCGACCGGGACGGCAGCGACCAGCTGGTCATGGAGCTCAAGTTCGCATTTGACCTTAGACCGCAAAAACTTCAGTGGCAGTGTCCCATCATTAAAACCGTCGCAACCGAAGACAAGGGCGTTGCAGAATTGCTGTCAGCGGTTATCCAACATAAAGATTACCTGTTCAGGACCGGCGAATTCGAAAAAAGACGCAAGGCCAGGATTACTGTCCAGATCAATGATCTGATCCATGATCGGATAAAGGATCACCTGGAAAAAAATATTATAAGCAGCGACGAGCTGAGCAAGATCATTGATGCAATCTATCAGCGCAAAACAAACCCGTATCAAATAGCGGACCGGATCGCTATGAAGATCATCAGACCCGGGTATCGAGGAGGATCGGCATGAAAAAAGAAGCTTGGGAAGAAAAGTTAAAGGCATGCAAGGAGCGGTACCATAAGTTCACGACCGTGTCCGGCATGCCGGTAAAACCCCTGTACGCTCCTGATGACCTGCCAAATTTTTCTTACGAGAACGATCTCGGTTATCCCGGCGAATTCCCGTATACCCGCGGGGTTCAGACCAACATGTACCGGGGACGGCTGTGGACGATGCGCCAGTTCTCGGGTTTTGGTACACCGGTGGATACGAACAAACGTTACAAGTATCTTATGAAGCACGGGCAAACCGGCCTTTCCGTAGCGTTTGATTTTCCCACACTTTATGGCCGCGACTCGGACGATCCTTTTGCCCATGGTGAAGTGGGAAAATGCGGGGTCGCCATTGACACGCTCAGGGATATGGAGATCCTGTTCGACGGGATCCCCCTTGACCGGATATCGACGTCCATGACCATCAACCCGCCCGCGGCGATGCTTTTGGCCATGTATATCGTGGTTGGTGAAAAACAGGGCGTTCCAGCCGATGTACTGACCGGCACGATCCAGAATGACATGCTCAAAGAATACCAGGCGCAAAAAACCTGGATCTACCCGCCCGAACCTTCGATGAGGATAATCACCGACACGATGGCTTACTGCGCAGAGAAAGTACCAAAGTGGAATACGATCTCCATTTCGGGGTATCATATCCGGGAAGCCGGGTCCACGGCGCTACAGGAACTGGCGTTTACGCTGGCGAATGGTTTTACTTATGTTGATTATGGTATAAAAGCGGGGCTCGTGGTCGATACTTTCGCGCCGCGGCTCTCGTTTTTCTTCAATTCCCATCTTGATTTTTTCGAGGAGATCGCAAAGTACCGGGCGGCGCGCCGCATATGGGCTCGGGTTATGAGGGATAAGTACGGCGCAAAAGATCCGAGATCGTGTTTGTGCAGGTTTCATACGCAGACTGCAGGTTGTACCCTGACGGCTCAGCAGCCGGAGAACAACATTGTCCGGACCGCCTTCCAAGCCCTGGCCGCGGTCCTCGGTGGCACGCAGTCCCTGCATACCAACTCGATGGATGAAACCTATGCGCTGCCGACCGAACGCGCCGTGAAGATCGCCTTGCGGACCCAACAGCTTATCGCTTACGAGACCGGAGCCAGCCATTCCATGGACCCGCTCGGCGGTTCTTATCTCGTCGAGTCGCTTACTAACGAAATGGAAAAAGGCGCCAATGAATACTTTGAAAAAATAAACAGCCTGGGCGGCGTTGTGCCGGCGATCCAGAAAGGTTTTTTCCAGAAGGAGATCTCGCGTAGCGCTTACGATTATCAAAAGGCGCTGGAGCGGAAAGAGAAATATCATGTCGGGGTTAATGTCCTTGAGGAAGAGGAAAAGTCGACTATGGAGCTGCTGAAGATACCCGCCGCGGTTGAGCGCGAGCAGGTCAAAGCCCTGAACAAGATCAAAAAGGAACGGAACAATGCCAAAGTCAAGGAGTCGCTGGAACAGCTGCGCAAAGCCGCGGCCGGCAATGAGAATTTGATGCCCAGGCTCCTTGAATGCGTCCGTGTCTACGCGACGCTGGGCGAGATGTGCAGCACGTTGAAAGAAGAGTTCGGCGTTTATCAGGAACCGATCATATTTTAAATTCGAAGCACGAAATCCTAAATCCCGCTTCGTGTCGAATACTCAGCATGAGACATAAACAAATCCCAATGACCGAAATCCCGAAAATATCCCCCCCACCTCAATCCTCCCCCTCGAGGGGGGAGGGAAAGGGAGGGGGTGCGTTTGGAATTCGGGTGTTTGAATTTTGAATTTGTTTCGGATTTAGATATTAGAATTTAGGATTTTCCCGGAAGGAGGTTTTATGGATAAAAAGATCCGCGTCTTAGTCGCTAAACCGGGGCTCGACGGTCATGATCGCGGAGCCAAGGTTGTCGCGGCTGCCCTCAGGGATGCTGGCATGGAGGTAATTTACACCGGTCTCCATCAGACATGCGAAAGCATCGTCGAAGCCGCTGTCCAGGAAGATGTCGACATCGTCGGGCTTTCGATCTTGTCGGGTGCGCACATGACGCTTTTCCCGAAAATATTGAAGCTCTTAAAGGAAAAACGCGCGTCCAGGATAAAGGTCATCGGCGGCGGGATTATACCGCTGGGCGATATGAAAAAGTTGGAAAAAATTGGTGTTAAGAAGATCTTTGGACCAGGTACCCCGACCGGCAAGATCATCGAATGGATAAACCATAGCACTGGTAAGAATTTAGCAAAACCCGCGGCAAAAAAAGCGGTTGACAAACGACCGCGGCGTAAAAAACGCACGAAGTGAAAAGCGCGGCCAAGTGTTCATCCCGGCAACATGAGATCATGATATGACAACCGACCAGCCATTGAGGGTATACGGATACCGCTGGGCCGTACTCGCGGCTTTCATGTGGATTGCGGCCATGACTCAATTGCTGTGGATAACGTTCGCGCCCGTTACCAGTATGGCCGCCCGGTTTTATGCGACATCCGATCTGATGATCGGTTTTCTGTCCATGAGTTTCATGATCATTTTCATAATAATGGTCATTCCGTCGGCATGGGTAATAGACACGTACGGGTTCTCTTTTGCGGTCAAAGTAGGCGCCGTATTGACCGCGGTTTTTGCACTGTCGAGGGGGATCTTTGCTTCGAGTTTTACAGCCGTATTTTCGTCCCAGATGGGGATCGCCATCGGCCAGCCATTCGTGGTCGGATCGATCACCAAACTTGCTGCCCGATGGTTCCCTTCCAATGAACGGGCCACGGCCGTGGGACTAGGGACGCTTGCCGTCTACCTTGGCATACTGGCTGCCATGCTGTTAACCCCTCATCTCACTATCCATCATGGTCTGAAAGGGATGTTGATGATCTATGGGATAACTGCCGTCATCTCTGCCGGCGCTTTCGCCATCATCGCCAGAGAACACCCGCCAACGCCGCCATGCCCTGCCGAACAGGAGACTCGCAGCCTGATGTTCGATGGTCTTAAAAAGATGCTGAAACAGAAGGACTTTATCCTGCTATTGATAATATTTTTCATTGGACTGGGCATGTTCAATGGTATTTCAACATGGATCGAGAATATTATCAGGGCGAGGGGATTTTCCATATCCCAGGCCGGAGTGCTTGGTGGACTGATGCTGATTGGAGGCATAATCGGCGCGATAATCATGCCGCTGTTATCCGACCGGTATCGAAAGAGAAAAGTATTTATGCTGATATCATTGATCGGACTGACACCTGGTCTTATCGGCATGACCTTTACCACGAGTTACTGGATCTTGTTGGCCGCGGGATTTGTCTTCGGATTCTTTTTGCTTAGCTCAGGTCCGATAGGATTCCAGTACGGCGCGGAGATCACATACCCCGCACCTGAAGGAACTTCCAACAGCCTGCTTCTGCTCATGGGGCAGATCTCCGGCATTATTTTTATTGTCGGCATGGACATGTTCAAGTCACGCGAAACCGGCGCCATGACCAGTTCACTGCTGATGCTTTGCGGGTTAACGATATTGAGCGTCATCCTCTGCTCGGTGCTGAAGGATTCACTCAAGCGCAGTTAAGCGAAGACGGCAGTGATCAAGGGAGAGGTCGAATTATGAAGGATAATTCATTACGGCTGGGTGGATTCAAACTCACGCCATTGTCCGACGGGACCTTCTGGCTTGACGGCGGAGCGATGTTCGGGGTCGTGCCAAAAGCACTTTGGAACAAGCTCAATCCCGCCGATGAATTGAACCGGATCGAGCTGGCGCTGAACACGCTGCTGATACAGACGGGCAATGCGAACGTGCTTGTCGATACCGGGATCGGCGCCAAGGTCGACGCGAAATTCACCGAGATGTACCGGTTCGAGCGCGCGGAAACACTCGTCGATTCTCTCAAACGATGCGGTCTTGATGTAAATGATATCGACTACGTGATCAACACGCATCTTCATTTCGATCACTGCGGCGGCAACACGGTAGCGATCGATGGCAGGTCGGTGCCGACGTTCCCGCGTGCGAAATATATCATCCAGAAACTTGAATGGGAAGATGCATTGAATCCCAATGAAAGAACCCGGGCAAGCTATTTAAAGGAGAACTTCATTTCACTTGAGGAAAAGGGGCAGTTGAACCTGGTCGAAGGCGGCCTTGAGGTTACGCCAGGGATAAAGGTTATGAGAACACCGGGACATACGGCCGGTCATCAGTCGGTTTTGATCGAATCTGTAGGCAAGAAGGCGATGTACTTGGGCGACCTTATGCCCACGACATCGCATTTCAAAATCCCGTATGTCATGGGATATGACCTCTATCCCTTGGAGATCATGGAGACCAAGAAAAAAATTATCGACCAGGCGATCAATGAAAAATGGCTATTTATCTTTGAACACGATCCGAAAGTGATATTCGCTTACCCCGTTGAGGAAAACGGAAAACGAATGTTGAAAGAAATTTAGTTTTACGGCTTCGCCACTCGTATCGTCAAAAAAGCAAAAAGGCGTCGATAACATATGATAAAAAAACCTATAAGAAGTTTTAAAGATTTGGATGTCTATCAAAGTACTTATCGCGCATCTTTGACAATCGCCGGTAAAATTTTGCCGAAGTTACCTGATAGTGAAAAACATGATCTACGTAGTCAATTAAGCAGGTCGTCAAAAGCAGTTCCACGATTAATCGCTGAAGGGTTTGCTAAAAAACACCAGAAGCTAGGTTTTCAGAAGTATCTTGATGATGCAATGGCTGAATGTAACGAGACAATTGTCAGCCTTGAACACACTAAAGATATTTACTCATTGGAAACTGAACTATGTATTGTTCTTGTTGACGTTTATGATAAAGCCGCCCGCCAACTATTTAATCTAGCCGAAGCATGGGATTTGTTCAAGAATAGAAGACGAACGACGAAGCCGTATAACGATACGGGCAGCGATGCCGTTTAACGTTCAACGTATTTAACAGATAAGGAGTACTTATGAAAATCAAGGACAAGCTAAAACATCTTGAGCAGCTAGAGAAAGAGGCCCGTCTCGGCGGTGGCGAAGCGCGGATAAAAGCACAACACGACAAAGGCAAGCTGACGGCGCGCGAGCGCATTGACCTGTTACTGGACAAAGGAACTTTCCGGGAGACCGACATGTTCGTCACGCACCGGTGCAGTGATTTTGAGATGGAAAAGACCCGGATCCTTGGCGACGGTGTGGTTACGGGTTACGGACGGATCAACGGGCGTCCCATATGCATATTTGCCGAGGATTTTACCGTCTTCGGCGGCTCGCTTTCTATCACATATGCGCAAAAGATCTGCAAGCTTCAGGATTTAGCGGTGAAGACGGGGTGTCCAGTCATCGGCCTGAAGGATTCCGGCGGCGCCAGGATCCAGGAGGGAGTGGACAGCCTTGCCGGATATACCGACGTATTCCTGCGTAATGTCCTCAGTTCGGGTGTGGTGCCTCAGATATCGGCCGTTATGGGGCCATGCGCAGGCGGTGCCGTCTACTCTCCAGCCATGACCGATTTTGTCATTATGGCGGGTGGTTCCTACATGTTCTTGACCGGACCGGATGTCGTCAAAGCCGCGACCCACGAGGACGTGACATTCGATGAGCTGGGCGGTGCGATGGTCCATAACGAAAAGTCCGGAGTGGCGCATTTTGCCGTTGACACCGAGATAGAGTGCATCGAACTGATAAAAAAATTAATGTCCTACATCCCGCAGAATAATCTTGAAGATCCGCCGAAGGTAAGCTGCAGCGATGATGTTAACCGGGGCGACAAGGAGCTTGACACTGTGGTCCCTGACAGCCCCAACAAGCCCTATGACATGCTGGACGTCATTCATAAGGTCGTGGACAACGGTGATTTTCTGGAAGTGCACAAGCACTATGCGCGGAACATGATCGTCGGTTTTGCGCGGTTCAACGGGCAGTCGGTAGGTATTGTCGCTAACCAGCCGGCGGTCCTGGCCGGCGTTCTGGATTGCGATTCCGCAATGAAGGGCGGACGGTTCGTAAGATTTTGCGACTGCTTCAATATACCGATCGTCACCTTCGTTGACGTGCCTGGGTTCCTGCCGGGGACGGCACAAGAATGGGGGGGCGTGATCAAGAACGGTGCTAAACTGCTTTACGCGTTCTGCGAAGCGACCGTTCCCAGGGTGACCGTGATCACACGCAAGGCCTATGGCGGCGCCTACTGCGTCATGAGCTCGAAGCATACCCGCGCCGACATAAATTTCGCGTGGCCCAGCGCCGAGATAGCGGTGATGGGTCCGGATGGGGCCGTGAAAATATTGTATCGCAAGGAACTCAAGGAAGCAAAGGCGCCGCGCGATCTTGAAAAATCACTGATCGATGACTACACCGATAAATTCGCGAATCCCTTCGTGACCGCGAGCAAAGGATACATTGATGCAATCATCCGACCGTCAGAGACAAGACCGCGCATCATCGAATCGCTGGCGATGATCGAGAACAAACGGGATAAGAACCCTCCTCGAAAGCACGGGAATATACCGTTATAAAGATCGTCTGTCGTTATGGGGCATAGCCGCTCGTTTCATTTTATTCAATTTTTTTGGTTCAGATCGTTGACGTATAACGAAGCCGTACAACCATACAGGCAGCGATGCCGTAGAACGTTCAACGGAATTCATAAAAGCTATGTTTAAAAAGATCCTGATCGCTAACCGCGGCGAGATCGCGGTAAGGATATTAAGGGCATGCCGGGAAATGGGTATCGCCACTGTGGCTGTTTATTCGGAAGCCGATCAAACAGGGCTTCATGTGATCTATGCGGATGAGTCATATTACCTGGGGCCGGCGCCGGCACGCGACAGCTACCTCAAGATCGAGGCCTTAATCGCCATTGCCCGGGAAAGTGGCGCTGAAGCCATTCACCCGGGGTACGGGTTCCTGGCCGAAAATGAGGATTTTGCACAAGCCTGCGCCGATAACCGGATCGTGTTCATCGGTCCGAGCGCCCGCGCGATCCGACTGCTGGGAGACAAGATCGCTTCCAAAAAAACGATGGTATCGGCCGGCGTTCCCGTCGTTCCAGGCAGCCCGGGTGCCGTAACCGGCGATGCCGAAGCGTTGAAACTCGCCGGATCAATCGGCCTGCCTGTTCTCATAAAGGCATCGGGCGGGGGCGGCGGCAAGGGAATGAGAGTCGTGCGGGGTGAAAAGGATCTGCCGGCAGCCCTGAAACAGGCACGCGGCGAAGCGCAGTCCGCCTTCGGTAATCCAACCATCTTTATCGAGAAATTTCTCGATGCTCCCAGGCACATAGAATTCCAGATCCTGGCGGATGAACACGGCAATGTCATACACCTGGGGGAACGCGAATGCTCGGTCCAGCGGCGGCATCAAAAACTGATCGAAGAATCGCCATCCGCGATCATGAACGGTAAGCTCAGAGCCACGATGGGTGAAGCCGCCGTAAAAGCAGTAAAGGCGTCTGGTTATACCAACGCCGGGACCGTCGAGTTCATGGTCGACAAAGGTAAAAAATTCTATTTCCTGGAGATGAACACGCGGCTTCAGGTCGAACACCCGGTTACCGAGCTGGTTACTGGTGTCGATATCGTGAAAGAACAGCTGAGGATCGCTGCCGGCGAAAAGTTGAGCTTGCATCAGGAACAGGTACAGATCACGGGCGCGGCTATCGAGTGCCGCATATCGGCCGAAGATCCGGCGGCTAATTTCGCTCCCTCAACGGGCAGGATCAAGCACTGGCTGGGACCAGGAGGGCCGGGGGTCAGGTTGGACAGCGGAGTTTATGAAGGATTCGAAGTCCCGGTCTATTACGATCCACTCATCGCCAAGCTGCTGGTGTGGGCGTCCAGCAGGGAAGAGGCGATCGAAAGGATGGAACGAGCGCTCGGCGAATTCAATATTGATGGTATAAAAACGACCGTGCCTTTTCATCGTCTGGTAATGGCGAACGAAAAATTTAGAAGCGGCAATTATGATACGACGTTCATTGACAGCGAATTGGGAGCCATTGTATACGAAAAGAAAGATCAGGAAATCGCCGCGATGGCAGCGGTCGTGTTCAAGGTCAGAAAAGAACATGAAGCTTCGGCCGGCATATCGGGCGCTGACCACGGACCGGGGATAAATCCCTGGAAACAGGCCGGAAGGCCGGTCCTATAACATGGCTTACAGCGTAAAGATCGATAACCTGGAATTCAAAGTCGATGTTAAGGCGACGGACGCGGGTTACTCGTGTACCGTTAACGGGAAAGAACTCGCGGTCCGGGTTCTTGAGAAGGGGCGTCATGGTGAACTCTTATTTATGATCCAGAACCACCCCTTTATCGTGTCTTCAAGTCCTGACGGCGATCTCATCGTAGTCAATGGCATGGAATACGCTTGCGATGTCATCGACGAGCAGATCAAAAAACTACTCATGGCGAGCCCGGATGCATTGCATAAAAAGGAACTGGTCATTGTGGCGCCCATGCCGGGTTTGGTCATTGATATCGAAGTGCAGGAAGGAAACCCGGTAAAGCAAAGCCAGGGGCTGCTCATCGTTGAAGCGATGAAGATGCAGAACGAGATCAAAGCGCCAAGAGAAGGCGTTGTAAAAAAGATCTTTGTCCAGAAAGGGCAGACCGTGAATAGTAAAGACAAACTGGTAATAATAGAGTAATTGAGTAAAAAAAAGGAGTTATACGGCATGGCCACTCGTTTCGATTTACGGCATCGTCATACGGGGATTAAACAAACATATAACGACAAACGTCTTACGATACGAGCGGCGACGCCTTATAACGTAAAACAAATGATATCGTAATGCTATTCACTCCTGATAACATTAAAGATCTCGAATACACGCGGGATCTCGGCGATCCGGGCGAATATCCCTTCACGCGCGGCATCTACCCATCGATGTACTCGGGCCGCTTGTGGACAATGAGGCAGTATGCCGGTTTTGGCACGGCCAAAGAATCGAACAAACGATATAAATACCTGATAGAACACGGCCAGACCGGATTATCAGTCGCATTCGATCTGCCGACCCAGATGGGCTACGATTCCGACCACCCTTGCAGTGAAGGTGAAGTGGGTAAGTGCGGTGTCGCGATCGATACGCTCGGCGACATGGAGACCTTATTCGACAGCATACCCCTTGACCGCGTAAGTACATCAATGACCATAAACGCAACCGCTTCAATCATCCTGGCCATGTATGTTGCCGTCGCCGAGAAACAGGGCGCGTCGCCGGCGGTTCTTGAAGGCACGGTGCAGAATGACATTCTAAAAGAATATATAGCCCGCGGAGCATACATATATCCGCCAGCAGCTTCGCTGAAGCTGACGGTTGACATAATTACCCATTGCAGCAAATACCATCCCAAATGGAACACGATATCGATCTCGGGTTATCATATCAGGGAGGCCGGCGCGACCGCTGCTCAGGAAATTGCTTTTACCATCGCCAATGGCATCGCTTATGTTGATGCCGTTGTTCAACGCGGAGGACTTGATGTTGATTCATTCGCTCCGCGCATCTCGTTCTTTTTCAACGCTCATAATAATTTTTTCGAAGAGATCGCAAAATTCCGCGCGGCGCGCAGGCTGTGGGCCAAAATAATGAAGGAGCAGTTCCTGGCAAAAAACCCTAGATCATGGATGCTCCGTTTCCACACTCAGACCGCGGGTTGCACGTTGACTGCGCAGGAGCCTGAAAACAATATCGTGCGCGTTGCCCTGCAGGCACTCGCGGCCGTTTTTGGGGGAACGCAAAGTCTGCACACGAATTCTTATGATGAAGCGCTGTCTTTGCCGAGCGAACAGGCAGTAAAATTGGCGCTGCGCACGCAGCAGTTGATCGGTTATGAAAGCGGGGTTTCCGAATTTGTAGACCCGCTGGGCGGCGCTTATTGCATCGAATCCATGACCAATGACCTGGCGCACGAAGCACTGGATTACTTGGCAGAGATCAAGGCTATGGGGGGTGCCATAAGCGCAGTCGAGAACGGTTATTTCCAAAAAGAGATCCACCAGAGCGCCCGTCAGTATCAAAAGCGGATCGAAAGCGGCGAGATAAATGTTGTCAGTGTCAACAAATTTGCCGGCGAGAAGACGAATGGATACCCGGTCATGCGCATTCCCGCAAAAGCGATTGGGAAGCAGTTGAACGCGCTTAAAAAGATCAGGCTGAAAAGGGACAGGGCGCGCGTTGGATCGGTATTAAGCAAACTGTCAAAAGCTGCAATAAATAATGAAAATCTGATGCCCCCGATCCTGGATTGCGTCAGGGCATACGCAACTGTCGGTGAGATTTCTGACTCGCTGAGAGAAGTATACGGGGAATATAAAGAGAAAAATATATTTTAAATCCGAAGCACTAAATCCGAAATCCCGCTTCGTGTCGAATACTCAGCATGAGACATAAACAAATTCTAATGACCGAAATCCCAAAAATATCCCCCCCACCTCAATCCTCCCCCTCGAGGGGGGAGGGAAAGGGAGGGGGTGCGTTTGGAATTCGGGTGTTTGAATTTTGGATTTGTTTAGGATTTAGATATTAGAATTTAGAATTTACTGAGAAGGAGGTAAAATGATATTTGGGATTCCCAAGGAGCTGCCGCCATTCAAGGAGACGCCCGAATACCGGGTGGGTCTTTCGCCGATGGCGGCGAAAGAGCTGATATTATGCGGAGCTCAGGTCTATGTCGAGAGCAAAGCCGGCGAAGGCGCTGGTTTTTCCGATGATGAATACCAGAAAGCCGGAGCCAAAGTAGTTTTTTCGAAAGAGGAAGCATATATACGTTCGGACATCATCCTGAAGGTCCGGAGGCCGCAACAGGAAGAATACCAGTTCATTAAGGAGAACCAGGTGATCATGGGGTTCATGCATCTTGTGACGGCGCGCAAGGAATTTTGTACCATGGTGAACGAAAAAAAGATCACGCTCGTCGGATATGAGATCATTCAGAGGAGTGATGGCAGGCTGCCGATCGTGATCCCAATGAGCGAGATGGCCGGAAAACTGGCGGTGCAGCTGGCCGCAAGGTTACTGGAATCGCCAGGTGGAGGGCGAGGAATCCTTTTGGGCGGTCTGCCCGGCATCCCGCCGGCAGAGGTCGTCATTCTCGGTGCCGGAACGCTTGGCCGCACAGCCGCAAAATGCTTTGCCGGGATCGGCGCCAATGTCTATGTAGTGGATGTCATCCGCGACCGTCTTGATACCCTTGCCCGGCACTCTGAAGGCAGCAAGATAACGACCATGTTCGCGACCAGGCACAATATTGAAAAACTGGTCAAATTTGCCGATGTTCTGATCGGCGCCGTATTGCTGCCTGGCAAACGGTCGCCGATCCTCGTCACCAATGATATGGTGCCGACAATGAGGAAGGGTTCAGTAATTATCGATTTCTCGATCGACCAGGGCGGGTGCATTGAGACCGCCCAGGTCACGCCGACCGGTAAGTTCATATACACGGTCCATGATGTCATTCATTTCTGCATGCCCAATGCCACCACGCTGGTCGCCAGGACTGCCACTCACGCGATCTCCTCCGGCATCTACCCGTATTTAAAGATCATGACCGAACTCGGTTTTGAAAGGACGATCCGGGAATACCCGGAGATAAACCTGGGTATCTACGCTGAACAGGGTGAGATCAAGAAGGAGTACCTCGTATGAGCTGGTTCAATGACTATAAAAACAAAAGATGTTCGCTGACGGAAGCCGTCTCTGTTGTCAACAGCGGGAACCGCGTGTATATCAGCGGGAACGCTGCTACCCCGTTTAGCCTTATGGAAGCGTTATCGCAGCGAAGAGATGAGCTCAAGGACGTGGAGATCACGCACGTACTGCTCTTCGGCGATGATCCTCTTTCAAAACCCGGCATGGAAGGGCATTTCCGTCACAACTCGCTGTTTGTTGGGCCAGCTGACCGCAAAGCGGTCAACGAGGGCAGGGCTGATTACATACCGGTCTTCCTGTACGAGATACCGGACCTGTTCTATTCGGGATTGCTGCCGCTCGATGTCGCCTTCCTGCATCTTTCACCACCGGACGAGCACGGCTTCATGAGTTTGGGCGTCGAGTGCCTGTGTTCCAAGGCGGCGGCAGAGACGGCCAAGATCGTTGTTGCCCAGGTGAACGACCGGATGCCGAGGACGCTTGGAGATTCCTTCATGCATATTTCACGGGTTGCAAAAATCGTAGAGATCTCGAGGGACCTTCCCGAACTCGAGAGCGCTCCTTTTACCGAAGTGGAAAAGAAGATCGGACAGAATATCGCCGACCTGGTCGAGGATGGAAGTACGCTGCAGCTTGGGATCGGGGGTATTCCCAACGCCGCCCTGAAAGCGATGTTCAGTAAAAAAGACCTTGGTGTGCACACGGAAATGGTGTCCGACAGCATTATCGAAGCGATCGAGGCGGGGGTCGTGACCGGCGCCAAGAAAGTTCTGCATCCTTACAAGGTGGTCGCTACCTTCTATCTAGGATCCCGGAAAATGTACGAGTTCATCGATAACAACCCCACGTTCGAAACGCATCCTTCCAATTATACAAACCTGCCTTATATTGTTTCGCAGAACGAAAAAATGGTGGCGATAAACTCAGCGATCGAGGTCGACATTACGGGCCAGGTTTGCGCGGATTCGATCGGAACAAAGATCTACTCGGGGTTCGGCGGACAGGTCGATTTTATCCGGGGCGCAGCGCAGTCAAAGAACGGCAAACCCATAATCGCCTTGCCCACGACCGCGAAGAACGACACGGTCACGAAGATCGTTCCGACACTGCAGGTGGGCGCCGGAGTTGTAACCACGCGAGCGGATATTCACTACTTGGTGACCGAATACGGAGTGGCGTATCTGCATGGAAAGAACCTGAGGGAAAGAGCGCAGCTGATCATCGGAATCGCTCATCCCAATTTCAGACCAATGCTGGAAGAAGAGGCGAAGAAACGAAAGATCTTATGAAGCTGGAGCATATCGGCATCGCGGTCAGGAGCATCGAGGCTGCGTTGCGGACATGGCGGGACGCGATCGGCCTCAAGGTAGTCAGCGTCCAGGAGGTCCCGAACCAGAAAGTACGAGTCGCCATGCTGCAGTTCGGCACGTCGCACATTGAACTTCTTGAGGCGATATCCGAAGACAGCACGATAAGTAAGTTCATTGAAAAAAAAGGCGAGGGGCTTCATCATATCTGCATCGAAGTGACCGATATCGAAGAGAAGCTCCGACAGTTGAAAAAACGCGGGGTCCTGTTGATCGATGAAGCTCCGCGTCCCGGCGTAATGGCGTCAAAAGTCGCATTCGTGCACCCCCGTGACACGGGTGGTGTGTTGATCGAGTTGTGTGAAAAATAGGCAATGATGTTATGTACGCAGAGGAGGCATTATGAATGACGGCGTCAAGAAATACGTTGACCAGGCGAAGAAAGCACTGGGCGAACGCGAACGTTATATCAGGGAAGAGGTTAAAAAGTGGCGTTTTGACACGATCGCCGTTCATGGCGCGTATTCGGTCAAGGAAGCGATCGAGAACAACCAGGGTGCGATCATCGAACCCATCTTCCTCAGTTCAGCGCAGGCATACCGGGACAGCGATGAAATGGAAGCCGCGCAGTCATATCTGATCCCGAGCTGGGCGTACAGCCGGATCCATAATCCATCAGTCGGTTATCTCGAGGACACGCTGGCGCTGCTCGATGGATACGGTTATAAGGGTGATACGGGCTGCTGCGCAGCATCCTCCGGCATGTCGGCTATCGCCAGTGTTACTGATCCATTGCTGGTAAAATTGACGGATAAACCAGCCGAAGCGATAAATTTTGTCGCCAGCTGCCAGGTGTACGGCGGCACGTTCCAGCAGTTCAATGTGCGAAAAATGCAGGAACGGGGGATCGAATGCCGTTGGGTCAAAGATCCGAACGATCGCGACGAATGGGCCTCAAAGATCGACAAGAACACCCGTTTTCTATTCGGCGAACTGCCATCCAACCCGGGATTGGCTTTCTTCGATCTGAAGAAAATGATCGATCTCGCGCATGAAAACGGCGTACCGTTCATTACGGATTCCACGATCGCCACGCCGGCGCTGCTGCGGCCTATTACGTTCGGCGCGGATATTGTCGTGCATTCAGTGACCAAAACGATGACGGCAGGCGGGTTAACTATCGCCGGTGCCGCCATTGCCCGTAAGAATATCATGTCCAGGATACCAAATGATCAGCTGAAAGCGGATTTTACCAGCTATATCAAGCTGTACCCTAATCGCGATATGGGATGGAGTTTATCGCCGTTACAGGCGATCCTGTCGTTGAATGAGATCCGCACGCTCCGCACCAGGGTCGATGTCTTGAGCCAGAGTGCAATGAAGGTCGCAAAATTTCTCGAAAAGCATCCCAAGGTTGCACGGGTCAATTACCTCGGTCTTGAAAGCCATCACTTGCATGAGATCGCCCGAAAGTACCTCTGGCTGGTCGACGCGGAATATGACGAGCGGTACCAGAAGCCGGTCAACCGGTACGGTCACCTGCTTTCGTTTCAGTTAAAGGGCGGCGTCGCTGCGGCGCGCGCCACGCTTGACGGTCTGAAGAGGATATGGCGCGCCACTGATCTGGGCCGGATAAAATCGATCGCGACGATCCCCTCGATCTCGACCCATCAGCAAATGGGCGAAAGTTGCCGTTCCCTCGCTTCGATCCCGCCTGATCTGTTCCGCCTTTGTGTCGGCGCAGAACATCCCGATGATCTGATCGCGGACCTTGACCAGGCGATCGGGAAAGCCTGATACCCGCCTCGATATGGCATCACCGTTTTATTACAGTACAAACAAGAAAGCGCCGTTGGTCTCTTTGAAAGAGGCGCTTTTGAAAGGGCAGGCGCCCGATAAAGGTCTGTACATGCCATTGCGTTTCGAACCGATCCCGCTGGATGAAATATTCGCGTTCAAGGCTATGCCTTACTCCGAGATCGCTTTTAACGTGCTCAAGCGGTACACGCGCGAATTGATCCCGGATGAAAAACTGCTCCAGCTTTGCCACGAATGTTATGATTATGATGTCCCGCTGGAACACGTTCGTGATGAATGCTATATAATGAGGCTCGACCAGGGTCCAACCGCTTCTTTCAAGGATTTTGCGGCGCGCATGATGGCGCGGTTGATGCGGTATTTTCTCATGGAGGATAAGAGCCGGCTCGTCATTCTCACCGCGACATCGGGAGATACCGGCAGCGCAGTCGCGCATGCGTTCCATAATGTTGACGGTATGTCCATGGTCGTCCTGTTCCCCCAGAAAGAAGTGAGCGACCGACAGCGCAAACAGATGACCACGCTGGGGGGAAACGTTTCGGTCATCAGCGTCGCAGGAAAGTTCGACGATTGCCAGGCCATGGTCAAACGCGCGTTCACGGATCCGGACCTTGCCACGGTCCGTTTCTCATCCGCCAATTCCATCAACATCGGAAGGCTGCTGCCCCAGGCGGTGTATTATTTCTACGCTTTCGCGCGTCTTTCAAAAAAAGAGAGGGGAAAGGATCGAACCGTCGTCTATGCCGTTCCTTCCGGAAATTTTGGCGACATGATGGGCGGGCTCATCGCGTGGCGCATGGGTCTGCCGGTCGAAAGATTCGTCATCGCGACAAATACCAATGACGAATTCCCCGAATTCATGAAAACCGGCAAATACCATAAGATCGAACCGTCGCGCGTTTGTATTTCGAACGCCATGAACGTCGGGCACCCCAGCAATCTAGCCCGGGTAATTGATCTGTACGGCGGCCGCATGGACGAGACCGGCAAGATCGACAAGGACCCGAACCTCGAAAAAATGCGCTGCGACATGCACGCCTTAAGCATTGATGACAACGAAACCAGGGAAACGATACGAACAGCGTACCAGAAGCACAAACTGATGCTCGAACCCCATGGCGCGGTCGCCTGGGCGGCATTGGATAAATACCTTTCAAACATCGACAAACCCGGTCTGGTTGTTTCCATCGAGACCGCGCATCCCGCCAAGTTCCCGGAAGAGATCACAAGGATCACCGGTACAGAACCGGTTTTACCGCCGAGCTTGCAGGGTCTGGATAAGAAAAAGGAAAGCTTTCTGTCTATCGGGAACAACTATGAGGAGTTAAAAAAGATCCTTGCCAGTATGTTCAAAAAGTAATGGTCCATGAAATACATCGTTATCCTCGGCGACGGCATGTCGGATTACCCGGTCAAAAAATTAAACGGCGAGACGCCCCTCATGGTCGCGAAGAAACCATCGATCGACCGGATCGCCCGCAACGGCAGGTGCGGTCTTTTTGTCACCGTGGAAGCGGACATGCCGCCAGGGAGCGAAGTGGCGAACCTGACCGTGCTCGGCTATGACCCGAAGACCTGTTATGAAGGAAGAGGCGTTCTGGAAGCGGCGAGCATCGGCGTCGAACTGAAACCGACCGATATTGCCGCCCGCTGCAACCTTATCTGCGTGCAAGACGGAAAGATAAAGAACCATTCAGCCGGACACATTACAACGGAAGAGGCCGTAGAACTGATAAAAGAGGTTGACCGGCGCCTGGGCGGCGAGATCGTGCGTTTTTATCCGGGGTTAAGTTATCGGCATCTGCTCGTGTTGACGCAGGGTTCGAAAGATCTTGAATGTTTTCCTCCGCACGATAACGTCGGCAGGCCGATAGAGGAGATCCTGATCAAACCGCGCAGCCCTGACGCTGAAAAGACCGCGCAACAGTTGAACGATCTGATACGCCGCTCGAACGGCATACTTGTGCAGCATCCGGTCAATGAAAAGCGAAAAAGAGAAGGTAAGGACGAGGCGAACTACATATGGCCCTGGTCGCCGGGACGACGGCCAACAATGAAGACCCTGCAGGAAAAGTACGGGATCAAAGGAGCCGTAATATCCGCCGTCGACCTGATAAACGGCACCGGTATTTACGCCGGCATGGATGTTATGCAGGTAAAAGGCGCCACAGGGTTATGGGACACGAATTATGAAGGCAAGGCAGAAGCGGTTTTGAACGCGATCGCGGACCACGATTTTGTGTACTGCCACGTGGAGGCGACGGACGAGGCCGGGCACGGCAAGGACCTTGGATTAAAGATAAAAACGATCGAGTATCTTGATAACCGCCTGGTCGAACGGGTGCTTAAAGGTCTCGAAGAGAAGAATATCGAGGCGGTCGTCGCGGTCTTGCCGGATCATTCAACGCCGGTGGAATACGGGATCCACGTCAAAGACCCCGTCCCGGTGGCGATCTGGGACCCGCGCCGACCGGCTGATCCGGTAGTTCGTTTTGATGAGGAATCGGTGAAAAGTGGTTCACTGGGCATGATGCACGGCGCGCAGTTTATGGAGACATTACTTGATTACAAGCGCTAAATTCGAAATTCTAATTTCCGCTTCGTGTCGAATACTCAGCATGAGACATAAACAATATCTAATAACCGAAATCCCAAAAATATCCCCCCCACCTCAATCCTCCCCGCTCGCTGAAAGTCTCGAGCACTGCGAGAGAAGGGGGGAGGGAAAGGGAGGGGGTGCGTTTGGAATTTGGGTATTGGAATTTAGAGATTGTTTCGGATTTAGATATTAGGAATTTGAATTTACCAAGGAAGGAGGTCTAATGATCGGGATTGTCGGCTATGGTTCATATTTGCCTCGATACCGGATCAAGGTTGAAGATATAGCGCATCAATGGGGCAGGGATGCGGATACTATTAAAAAAGGCTTGCAGTTAAAAGAAAAAACCGTGCCAGGAATGGATGAGGATACGATCACGATATCCGTGGAAGCGGCAAAAAATGCTTTGAAAAGAGCCGGTATTGATCCGGAAAAGATCGGAGCAGTTTATGTCGGCTCCGAATCTCACCCCTACGCGGTAAAACCGTCTGCGACGACAGTTGCCGAAGTGCTTGGGATCGTGCCGGAAGTGCATATCGCGAGCTTTGAATTCGCCTGCAAGGCCGGCACCGAGGCGATGTTCGTCGCCTACGGCTTGGTAAAAGCAGGTTTGATGGAATATGCCATGGGGATCGGTACCGATACTTCGCAAGGCGCGCCTGGTGATGCCCTGGAATTTTCAGCCTCTGCAGGTGGCTCGGCATACATTTTCGGCAAAGACAAGGTCGTGGTTGATGTTGTGGAAACATATTCCTATGCCACCGATACTCCGGATTTCTGGCGCCGTGAGCACCAATTCTATCCGCGGCATGGCGGACGGTTCACCGGTGAGCCGGCTTACTTCAAGCACATCTATAATGCCGGACAAGGGATATTGAAGAAAAGCGGTCTTAAACCGGCTGATTTCAAGTATGCGATCTTCCATATGCCCAATGGGAAGTTTCCCATGAGTGTCGGCAAAAAGCTCGGGTTCACGAAACAGCAGATTGAACCCGGATGGATAGTTCCTTTCATGGGAAATACGTATTCAGGCTCTTCTCCTACCGGTCTTTCCGCGGTCCTTGATGTGGCTCAACCCAATGACATGATCTATCTCGTTTCGTTCGGGTCCGGCGCGGGCAGCGATGCTTTTGTCTTCAAGGTCACCGAATTGATCAATGAAGTGCGCGATCGTGCTGACAAGTTAAAGGACATGCTGGAGAATAACCGGATCTACCTTGACTACGGGCAATATGCCAAACATCGCGGCAAGATAATCATGGCGGAATAGTTACAAATCCTAAATCCGAAATACTAAACAAATGCTATCGGAAAAAACGTCTTACGTTATACGTCCTGGCTGCCCGTATCGTTATACGGCGTTGTTATACGGTACTGGATCGTCCCTGACGACAAACGAAGAACGATACGAGCGGCGATGCCGAATAACGAATAACAAGATACCAATGGTTTAGGATTTCGATATTAGGATTTAGAATTTCCCAATGAAGGAGGTTTTATGCGTGAGGTTGTAGTAATCGGCATCGGGATGACAAAATTCGGCGAACTATGGACAAAATCCCTCCGCGATATATACGTCGAAGCAGCGCTGAAAGCGATAAAGGACGCCGGTGTTGACAGGATCGATTCGTTATATGTCGGCAGCATGACACCAGGGCTTTTCGTCGGACAGGAGCACATCGGTGCTTTAATGGCCGATTATCTGGGGTCGGCACCGGTACCAGGGGTGCGGATCGAATCTGCCTGCGCATCCGGCGGTTTTGCCTTCCGACAGGGGTTCTTCGAAGTAGCATCGGGCATGAGCGATATCGTCCTGGTTGGCGGCGTTGAGAAGATGAACGACGGCGCGGATGTCACATACGCGCTGTCTACCGCTGCTGATCAGGAATACGAATGTTATCAGGGTATCACTTTTCCCGGTCTATACGCGATGATCGCCAATGCATACTTTGCCAAGTATGGGGCATCGCGCAAGCACCTGGCAATGGTTGCCGTTAAAAACCATCACAACGGGTCCATGAATCCGAATGCCCAGTTTCCGGTGGAAATTACGGTCGATGACGTGCTTAAGGCGACGATGGTGGCTGATCCGATAACCGTTATGGACAGTTCACCGGTTTCGGATGGCGCAGCGTGTGCAATCCTGACGACACTAGATATTGCGAAAAAAATAAAGAAACCGGCAATAAAAGTGATCGGTTCGGGCGCTGCCTCTGATACACTTGCTTTGCACCAGCGCGACGATATCCTTGATCTTAAAGCCATCCGCGTGGCTGCTGAGCGCGCCTATAAAATGGCCGGATTGAAGCCCGAGGATATCAGTTTTGCCGAGGTCCATGATTGTTTTACGATCGCGGAGTTGTGCATAATCGAAGAGCTCGGATTCGCGAAGAAAGGGAAGGGCGCGGAATCCACGGAAAAGGGCGAAACGGCATTGACCGGCAGGATCCCGATCAATACTTCAGGCGGGCTCAAATCCAAAGGGCACCCCGTAGGCGCGACCGGGATCGCGCAAATAGTCGAAGTGGTGGAACAATTGCGCGGTACAGCCGGAAAACGCCAGGTAAAAAATGCCAAGATCGGGTTGACGCAGAACATGGGTGGCTCGGGCGCGTCGAGCGTGGTACACATCCTTCAGGTTGTTTGACGACCCATGCGCTGGGAGCAACCGCGTGGGCTTTATGATAATCATGAATAGAAATACTAAATTCGAAATCCGAAATCCTAAACAATTTCGAATGACCAAAATTCTAAATATATCCCCCCCACCTCAATCCTCCCCCTCGAGGGGGGAGGGAAAGGGAGGGGGTGTGTTTGGAGCATTGGGATTTTGGATTTATTTAGGATTTAGATATTAGGATTTAGGGTTTTCCATAAAGGAGGTATAATGCCTTCACCGAGATACCGACGCGAGATGCCGCAGCGGTACCGTCTGGAAGCGGCAAAATGCAAATCTTGCGGCAAGATATTCTTTCCGCCAAGGTTGATCTGTTCAAAGTGCAAATCGCAGGAATTCGTTCCGGTCCGACTTTCCGATCATGGCAAGATCATTACGTACACGATCATCAGGGTAGCCCCGGACCAATTCAATACCCAGGTGCCGTACAGCGTCGCGATCGTTGAACTGAAGGACGGAGTGAGGATCACAACTCAGGTCGTGGACTGCCGCCCTGAGGATGTGGCGATCGGCAGAACCGTGAAACTCGTATTCAGAAAAATCCAGCAGGAAGGACATGCCGGGATCATCTGCTACGGGTACAAGGCAGTATTAGTATAAATTCTAAATACGAAATCCGAAACTCCGCTTCGTGTCGAATACTCAGCATGAGACATAAACAATAGCTAATGACCAAAATTCTAAAAATATCCCCCACCTCAATCCTCCCCCTTGAGGGGGGAGGGAAAGGGAGAGGGTATGTTTGGAACATTAGGATTTTGAATTTGTTTAGAATTTAGAAATTTAGCCAAAGGGAGTCTATGTATAAAATTGAATCCAAGATAAGAACAGACAGCACCGACTTCAGGGAGAATGCTGCCGCCAGTGAACAGGCCGTACAGATTCTGAAAGACAGGCTGGCCATAGTAAAAAGGGGCGGTCCCGATTACATGCATAAGAAGCACAAGGACAGAGGGAAAATGTTCGTTCGGGAACGGCTTTCGCTGCTGCTCGACCACGGGACACCGTTCCTCGAATTAAGTACGCTCGCAGCATGGGACCTTTATGATAATGAACACCCGGGAGCCGCGATCGTTACCGGGATCGGAGTGGTGAACAACCGCGAGGTCATGATCGTGGCCCATGATGCTACGGTCAAGGGTGGTACTTATGTTCCCGAAACTATAAAAAAACATATTCGCGCACAGGAGATCGCGATTGACAATCGCCTGCCGTGCATTTACCTGGTCGATTCAGGCGGGATCTTCCTGCCCATGCAGGTCGGTACTTTCCCGGACCGGTTCCACTTTGGCAGGATCTTCTACAACCAGGCGATCATGTCCGCGGCTAATATCCCTCAGATATCAGTGGTCATGGGTTTCTGTACCGCCGGTGGAGCATACCAGCCGGCGATGAGCGACGAAGTGGTTCAGGTAAAAGGAGTCGGTACGATCTATATCGGCGGTCCGCCTTTGGTCAAAGCGGCAACGGGCGAAGTGGTGAGCGAAGAAGATCTGGGAGGCGCAGATGTTCATTGCCGGATATCCGGCGTTAGCGATCATCTTGCCGCCAATGATGAACAGGCTATCGAAATCACCCGGAATATCGTTGAAAACCTAGGTGCCACGCAGAAGTTCCATCTGGAAAGATCGGCGCCGGAACCACCTCACTATGACCCGCGGGAATTATATGGAGTTATCCCTAAAGACCTTCGGAAATCGTTCGATATGCGCGAAGTCATAGCCCGTCTGGCCGACCGCAGCGAGTTCCAGGAGTTCAAAGAACTTTATGGTCCGACCCTTGTATGCGGTTTCGCCAGGGTCATGGGTTACCCGGTCGGCATCCTTGCCAATAACGGCGTGCTTTTTTCAGAGTCTTCCCAAAAGGGAGCGCATTTCATCGAATTATGTTCGGTGAGAAAGATTCCGCTGTTGTTCCTCCAAAACATCACCGGTTTCATCGTCGGCAAAAGGTACGAGCATCAGGGGATCGCCAAGGACGGGGCTAAGCTCGTGCACGCGGTCGCGAACGCGCAAGTCCCGAAATTCACCGTGATCATCGGCGGTTCGTACGGTGCGGGCAATTACGGCATGTGTGGCCGGGCTTATGACCCACGGCTGCTGTTCATGTGGCCGGCAGCCAAGATCTGCGTAATGGGCGGCGAACAAGCTGCGGACGTATTGACCGATATCAAAGTCAAGGCGCTCCAGAAAGAAGGGAAGAAACTCAAGCCGGAAGATGTTGATGAGATCCGGAAGCCGATGCTTGCAAAATATGAATTTGAATCAAGCGCTTATTACTCGACCGCGCACTTGTGGGATGACGGTATAATCGATCCGCTTGATACCCGCGAGGTGATCGGTCTGAGCATCGCCATGAGCCTGAATGCGCCAGTGCCCGATCACCGGTTCGGCGTGTTCAGAATGTAATCCGCCAAGGTGGAAATCCTAAGCACTAAATTCTAAACTCCGCTTCGTGTCGTATACTCAGCATGAGACATAAACAATGTCAAATACTCAAAATTCAAAATCCAAAAGATATCCCCCCCACCTTAATCCTCCCCCTCGAGGGGGGAGGGAAAGGGAGAGGGTGTGTTTGGAATTTCGATTTTTGGATTTGTTTAGGATTTAGATATTCGGATTTTGGATTTTACTAAACGGAGGATCAATGACGAAAATATCTTTTAAAGAAGCGATCAAGGATCTTGATGATCCATGGCAGCCGAAGGAAGTTGCCTACATAAACGATACGGCTTTGCGCGTCGCGAAAATTCACGGTGAATATCACTGGCATACGCACAGCAAAGAAGATGAATTTTTCTATGTGCTTAAAGGTAAAATCAATATCGATTCCGAGAACCAGAGCATTGAACTTAACGAGGGTGATGGTTTGGTTGTCAAAAAAGGGATAAGACATCGTTCGCGCGCCGTCAAACCAGCATGGATCCTGCTTGTCGAGCCGATCGCGACCAAAACCAAGGGCGAAGAGCCGGCATGACAGGCTTAACCTGGAGGTAGAACCATGTCCAATCCAGCATTCGAAACGGTCCAGCTAGATCTAAATATTGAAAAGACCATCGCTTACGTTATCCTTAACCGACCCGAAGTGCACAATGCCTTCAATGACATCATGATCAAGGAATTGACGCAGATCTTTCAAAAGATCGATTCTGATGTCGGGGTTCGCGTCGTCGTGCTTCAGGGTGCGGGCAAATCATTCTGCGCCGGCGCCGACCTTAATTGGATGAAGAGGGTTAAGGATTACTCGTATGTGGATAATCTCAAGGAATCGATGGAACTGGCAGTAATGTTCGACACGATGTATTCGTTGACAAAACCGACGATCGCCAAGGTCCAGGGAAACGCGATCGGAGGCGGTACGGGTCTGGTGGCGGTATGCGATATGGCGATCGCTGCCAGCGACGCACGGTTCAGTTTCAGCGAGGTAAAACTCGGGTTGATACCGGCGTGCATATCGCCTTATGTCATAAAAAAATGCGGTGAGGGAAAGGTCAGGGAGCTGTTCCTGAGCGGGGAAAGGATCGCGGCTGAAAAAGCGATGTCAGCGGGGCTGGTGAATATCGTGGTCCCGCCCGGCGAGCTGGACAGCGCGGTCGATGATCTGGTCATTAAACTGCTGAGCAGCGGTCCTGAAGCGATCAAAAAATGCAAAGAACTGATCACGAAACTGCCGACATTGAACCATGACGAAGTGAAAAAGTATACTGCCGAGGTCATCGCGCATATGCGGATGTCCGAAGAAGCTCAGGAAGGCATGAACGCTTTCTTGGAAAAGCGAAAGCCGCATTGGAACAAATGAAAAGCGCGTGGTGGTATGGCAAATATGCCTAACATGACCTCTTGGGTGCAACCATGAAATGTCATCTATGTGGATTTGAAAATCAGGATAACGCGAGCATGTGCAAGGAATGCGGCACGCAACTCGCCGGATTCGTGCGCCCGTCGGACGTATACCGGCTTATAACCGCGATGTCGGTCGAACTGGTGGGCTACCGGTCGCTTTTCAATATACTTGAACATGATACCGCGAAAATTGTTGCCGGAGAGTATATCGCTCGCATTTCGGATATTATCAAGAAATACAATGGTTTCATACATCGTTGCGAAAGTGACTATATCCTGTGTCTTTTCGGCGTCCCCGCGATCCGGGAAGACGACCCCGAGCAGGCGCTGACCGTAGCGGCTGAAATGTTGAAGTCAGCAAAAAGCATAAACGAACTCCTTGCCGGGAAATACAAGGCAGCGATCTCGCTGACGCTGCGCGTTGGCATCCACAGGGGCAAAGCTATTGTTAAAACGAGGGATAACAGACCGGGAGAGTATGCTGTGATCGGGGATGTCATAGACATCGCCGTAAGGATAAAGGACTACTCCAGTCACGACGACATTCTAGTGTCGGAGTCAGTATTCAGCGCCACCAGGTATTTGTACGATTACGAGGCACTGCCGCCCGTCCCATTGACCGGCACACGCGATCGCAACAAGATATTCCGTCCGATTCGGTTAAAACCGAAGCCTGATCCAAAACACGGCATCTCAGGATTGTATTCCCCGCTGGTCGGTAGAGATGACGAATTGGGTACTCTGAACGGATACGTATCAGCGCTGGAAGAAGGCCACGGTGGTTTTGTTTTTATCATGGGTGACGCCGGGATCGGCAAAAGCCGGCTATGGATTGAAATAAAGAAAATGACGGTTCAAGGTCAAAAAGCGGTCCAGGTATTTGAAGTAAACGGCCAGTCGTTCACCGAGACCGTTCCCAACCACGTGATGATCTTGATAACCAAGCTGATCTTTGATGTGTTAGATAACGATCTGCCCCAGATCGTGGGAGAAAAGATCATAAAAAAAACGCGGGAGATCGCAGCTCAGGATTGGAAAAGGATCGCTCCGTATATCGGTTCCTTACTGGGTGTCCGTTTCCATGGCGAGCTCGATGAACTCGTCAGTCATCTTGACGCTCATGAACTCAGGCAGCGGACCATGTCCAGCATCAAGGAATTGCTCCTTGCGATCGCAATGAAACAGCCATTACTGTTAGTGATCGATGATTTCCATTATATTGACAGCGCTTCCCTGGAATTCATAGAAGCATTGATGGCCGATTATTCGCGCGATCATCCTGGCGAATACAGCAACACGGATAGGTTCTTTCCGATCATGTTCATTGGTGTCGCCCGCCGCGACAAAGAAAGATCATTCTGGGCGGCCAAAGAACGCCTGCGCGAAAAAATGAAAGACGATTACCATGAGATTTTACTGGCGCCGCTTGAGCCGTCAATGAGCTTACAGGTCATTGATAATCTCTTGACCCTTAACGAGATCCCGGACGACTTTAAGGCCAAGATCGGTGTCGCCGCCGCTGGAAATCCATTCTACATTGAGGAAATGATCCGCTCTTTTATCGATAACGGAGCGCTCTTCTATGATGCCGGCATATGGCGTTTGAGCAAGAAGAGCGAATCAATAGAAATACCTTCCAATATCCAACTGGCGATATTCTCGCGCCTTGAGCAGCTTGGCGATGAACGGGATATTCTGGAAAAAGCCGCCGCGGTCGGCAGGATCTTCCAGGAACGCATTTTGGAATGCCTGGAGGGGGTTGACCGGCTGGCACTGTCAGTAAAGTTGGCTTCGCTCGAGGACCTGGAATATATCAGCAGGATCCCGCACGTGACCGAACCCGAATATATGTTCAAGCATCCCCTGGTCCGGGAAGCCATTTACAACAGCATGTCCGCCGGACAGTTGAGAAGCTTGCACCGCCAGGTGGGCGAGTGCGTCAAAACTATTCACGCCGATGATCTTTCCGGATATTACGAGGTCCTGGCGCATCATTACTACATGGCCGAAGAATGGGATAAATCATATGATTATTCCATGAAATCGGCGAAGAAGTCGATGAACTACTATCTTAACCGTGAAGCGTTGTTGTTCCTTAACCAAGCCCTGCGGAGTATCCGGCTGACCAAGGAGGCGTTCGGGGAAAGACAGTCCGCCATGGCGATCGAAGCGATCAAGGAAAAAGTGAAGATCCTTCTCTTGATAGGCGATAACGATAAGGCGCTGGCCGAATTGAACAAGGGAATGGCGATCTCCCAAAAAATAAAAGACAAAAAATGTGAAGCCGATTTTCTTTTAATGCAAAGCGAGATACATGGAGCCACGAGCGCGTACGATCAGATGCTGACAGCGGCAGAAAGCGCGCTCTCCCTGTACAAGACGATCGGTGATGCCAAAGGGCAATCCGAGTGCTACAATAATATTGGCGTGGTCTATAATAATCTCGGTTCCTATGATAAAGCGTTCGAATTCTATAATCATTCCCTCCGCTTGATGGAAGAGATCAACGACCGCCAAGGAATCGCCATCAGTCTGAACAACATCGGATACGTACACCACCAGCTGGGTAATCTTGAAAAAGCATTGGACTATTACAACCAGACCTTCGTGATCATGAAAGAGATCGATAACAAAAGGGGTGCCGCAATCGCTCTCGACAATATCGGGACCGTGCACATCGGACGCGGCGAATATGAAAAAGCCATCGAGTGCCATGATCGATCGCTCATGATCAAGGAAAACATCGGCGACCGCTGGGGCGAATCAGCCAGCACCAATAATATCGGCTACGTGCACTATTTGCTGGGGCATTACGACCAGTCACTGCACTATCACCTGAGGTCGCTCAAAATAAAAGAGGAGATCGGCGACCAAGGGGGACAGGCGATCAGCTTGAACAACATCGGTCACATATACCTGGTGTGGGGTGATTACATCAAGGCTTTCGACCACTACACTGCATCGTTGAAGATCTCGGAACGGGTGGGTAACCGTTTAGGCATAACGGTGAGTATCCTCGGGATCGGCCAGCTTTTCAGCGCACAAGAACGGTTCGTTGAAGCCCGTGATTATCTGGTAAGAGCCGAGCTGCTGGCCCGGGAGACAGGCAACAAGGATTATCAAAAAAGGGTTTCGCTCGCTCTATGCAGCCATCTGCTTCTGACGATAACCGCGGCGGGCGATGAGAGCGCATCGGATATCATAAAACGGGCGCTGGAATATCAGCAACGCGCCTACAACCTGGCTGTGGAACTGAAATCAAATGCCGATATTGCACGTTCCATCACGCTGAAAGCGCGCATTTTTGCAGTGCAGGGAAAATTCGAGGATGCCCAAAAAGCTTACCTGGAGGCGAGAAAAGTGTTCGAAGAGCTGCAGTTGCCGCTCGAACTTGGCGAAGCATGCCATTATTATGGTCAAATGCTGTGCCAGCATGGCCAAGAGTGGGAAGGAGGCGAACAGTTGGAAAAAAGCAGGAAAGTCTTCCGGACCATTAATGCCCGGGACTGGTTGAGAAGACTGGGCGATGATAAGAACTGGGAGAAAGATCATGTTTAAGAAAATACTGATCGCCAACCGCGGCGAGATCGCTATCCGCGTCGCGCGTGCCTGCCGGGAACTCAATATAAAGACGGTCGGCATCTATTCTTCCGTCGACAAAGAATCTCTTCATCTGAGGTACTGCGATGAAGCGGTGGATATCGGTGAACCGGCGCCGCTCGCGAGCTATCTGAACATCAAACGTATCTTAGGGGCGGCCCGGGAGACCGGTGTAGAGGCCATCCATCCGGGATATGGATTTCTTGCGGAAAATCCCGAATTCGCAAAAGCATGCGAAACAGCACGGGTCGTGTTCATCGGGCCGTCGTCGCGTGCGCTGTCGCTGGTCGGGGACAAGGTGGCGTCAAGAATAACGGCCCGGGGCGTGGGTGCACCCATCATCCCGGGTATGGAGATGGTGGGCGTGAATAACGCGGATTTCCAGAATAAAGCGCAGGAAGTAGGATACCCGGTTTTGATCAAGGCTTCCATGGGAGGCGGCGGCAAGGGCATACGGATCGTGCGCAATGACGGGGAACTGCTGGAAAGCGTGGAGGCCGGAAGGCGGGAGGCAAAAAGCGCTTTTGGCGATGAATCGGTTTATCTTGAAAAGTACATTGAAAGACCGCGCCACGTCGAATTCCAGGTGCTGCGTGATTCCTTTGGAAATGTTGTCCATCTTGGCGAACGCGAGTGTTCGATACAGCGCCGGCATCAGAAGATCATAGAAGAGACACCCTCACCGGCGCTGACACCGGAACTTCGGGAAAAAATGGGCGAGACCGCGAAAAATATAATCGCGGCCGTTGACTATACGAACGCCGGTACCGTCGAATTTCTCCTTGATGCTGATAAAAAATTTTTCTTTCTCGAAGTTAACGCGCGTGTCCAGGTTGAGCATCCTATTACTGAGCTGGTGACCGGTCTGGATATCGTAAAAAGGCAGATCATGATCGCGTCAGGAATGAAACTGGATGTGAAGCAGGAACAGGTGGTGCAGCGTGGTCATGCGATCGAAGCGAGGATTTACGCGGAAGACGCGGAGAATGGTTTTCTGCCTTCACCCGGTGTAATATTGTATCTAAAGGAACCGCAGGGTCCCGGGATCCGCGTTGACTCAGGCATTTATCAAGGATGGAACGTGCCCCCTCATTATGACCCGATCCTGGCAAAATTGATCGTCTATGATGAATCGCGGCAAGGCGCCATCACCCGGCTTATCAGTGCGCTGAAAGATTACACGATCCTCGGTATCAGGTCCAATTTGGGATTTCTGAAGCGCATTGCCGAGTCATCTCAATTCAAGGATGGTGCGTTGCATACTCATTTCATTGATGAAAATACGGATGCACTAATGCCGCGCCATGCCATGCTGGAGATGGCTCTGGTCGCGGTTGCGTTGAAATCGACCGGGAGCGCGGCGGTTCCGGCGACCATGAGCGGTATTGGATCGCTAACTTCAACGCCATGGCAGGAACTTGGTGAATGGGAATTAGGTGCGTCATGAAGATCATCATAGCATATGAAGGAAAACCATACACCATCGAAATGGTAAAGGATGGCTCAAAGAACAAAGTGACAATAAACGGCGACCGATCGTTCAATATCGACTCGTACGATGTCCGTTCAAATTCCCTGACGTTTGTATGCGATGGCAAAATGAGTTCCGCCTTCATTGCCGGCGATCGAGAGCGAACGTATATCGCCATTGATGGCGAGTATTATGTCTTTGACCAGGTGAAAGGAACCAAGGGAACGACGGCAGATCAGAAAGGCGACTCCGTAGCCTCCCCGATGCCCGGTCTGCTCGTTAAGATCCCGGTATCACCGGGCGACAAGGTGCAGAATGGAACGACCTTAGCGATCGTAGAAGCGATGAAAATGCAGAATGAACTGCATTCCCCGCGCGACGGGGTTGTCAAAAGGATCAATTTCAAAGAAGGCGATCAGGTGGACGCGTTCGTACCGATCGTCGAGCTGGAGGCTCAATCAAACGCAATTGCCTCTCTACCTCCAAATTAGTAACATATACGCAATTATTGCGTCTCTGAACGAGTTAGGCGATATATTTGGTTTATGTTACTTTGATCTATAGGCGGGCAATATGAAACTTGGTATTTTAGGAGCAGGTTCTATGGGTAACTTGCATTTCGATTGCTACAAAGGAATGCCTAATATAGAGGTTTCTGCTATCTGCACCCGATCAAGTGAAAAAGCCGCGAGCCTCACCAAGAAATTAGGTGT
Source organism: bacterium (assembly GCA_036382775.1). Lineage (NCBI taxonomy): Bacteria > bacterium. Next base: position 78,101 of record DASVHD010000032.1, read on the forward strand.
TAAAGTAGTCACGGATTTTGATGAAATAATTAATGATATGGCAATTGATGCAGTAGATATTTGCTTGCCGACTTATTTGCATAAAAGGCATGTCATTTCAGCATTACAGGCAGATAAACATGTATTCTGCGAAACTCCAATTGCACTTGATATAGATGAAGCCATTGAAATGCAGAAAATCGCTAAGGAAAAGAAAAAGATATTCATGATAGCCTTACTCATGAGAAATGTAGCGGAATACGGAACTGTAAAAAAGATTATTGATTCGAATGAATTAGGCAAACCATTGACTTTTCGAGCATATAGATTCAGCAAACCATATCCAATAGATCATTATCCTGGACCAGTAATTGAATTATTAAACTTTGACTTTGATTTTATAAACTGGACTTTCGGACTACCCAATTCAATTATTTCAAGTAGGATTGTAAAAGAAGAACGTCACGAACACGCCACAATACTATTAAAATATAATAACGGATTGTTGGGACTTGCAGAAACAAGCAATATTATGCCCGAGAGCTTTCCTTTTAGCGCAGGAATCAGAATCATTTGCGATAAAGGAGCAATAGAGACCTTTTTTACTATTGATAAAAACGGCTATCCAGATTTTACGACAATCAAGTACCCTTCACAAGGGAATCCAGAAGAATTGAATTTTGAAATCATTAATCCGTATGAAGAGGAATGCAAACTATTTGTTGAAAGTTTAAATAAAAGAGAAGAAAATAATCTGTTATCTGCGCAAGCAGCCATAGATGCTCTCACTATATGTCTTAAAGCTAAAGAATCTTTAGAAAAAGGAAAAGAGGTATTTTTTGGATAGAAAACCAAAAACATCGCCCAACACAGCATAAAAGGATCCTGCCTTATGGCACTCCCTAAATTTTGGCATCGCCGAAACCATGTATTTGTTGGAAACGTTAGCCATTCAGACTTCGTTTGTGCCAATACCCTTAGTGCCATGCCCGCGGACGAATTGATACTTGACATTGTGAATATTTATGAATATAATTGAATGCATTTAATAATGGAGGTTATTATGCCAAAAACAATTACCATTAGATTGAAAGACGATATTTACGATCTTTTCAAAAAAGCCGCAGATGGCGAAAAAAGAAGCATATCCAATTTTATTGAATGGGCTACCTATTCTTATCTTTATGAAGAGCTCTTTGTTTCCAATAATGAAATGAAGGATATTTTAAAGGATAAGAGTAGTTTGAATGTCGGAATAAAAGAAGCAAAGCAAGGGAAATATCACCTTGTTAAATGAACTAAAAATAGCAGAAACCCGGCATTTTCAGGATAAGATTAAAATTGAACCTTTCAAGAACGCCTATAACAAAATATATAATTATGTTTATACTCAATTAAAAGAAAATCCTTTCTTTGGTAAAAATATCAAGAAACTTAAAGGCGATTATAAAGAACTTTATAGATATCGAATAGGAGACTTCCGATTGTTTTATTTGATTTATGAAGACAAGCGGTTGGTAATCATGGTTGATATAGACCAAAGAAAAGACAGTTATTAAGGGCTCCACCTATTTATAAAATTGAAGAGCACTTAATAAATCCGCAGTTGAAATAGGAGGTTAAAATGAGTCATTGGTTACCCTGGAAAATCAGACCAGACATAACTGTGATTTTATTTTTAGCCGTTGTTATGGTTTTTGGGCAATCAACCGATGACAATGGCGCAGCGCAAGAGGGGATCAGCAGCGTTGTTAATGCCAATAACCGATTCTGTCTGGAACTTTATGCGAATCTTAAAAACGAAGAAAAAGGGAATATATTTTTCTCCCCCTACAGTATTTCCACGGCTTTGGGGATGGTTTACGAAGGGGCTCGGGGGCAAACCGCCCAGGAGATTCAAGCGGTTTTCCATTTCTGCGAGGATGAAAACATTCGTAAACCAAATGTTGCTGAGATCTATGAACAGCTCAACAAGAAGGATGCGAAATACAAACTTAACACGGCAAATGCACTCTGGGTGCAGCAAGGTCATAATCTGTTAAATGAATACGCAAAAACAGTTGAAAAATACTATTCGGGAAAGGCGACAAACGTTGATTTCAAGGGAGCGGCTGAGCAGGCACGTAAAAAGATCAATAAGTGGGTCGCGGATAGAACTAATGATAAAATCAAGGATCTCTTCCCGCCTAATTCTTTGACTCAATTTACCAGTCTTGTCCTTACCAATGCCATTTACTTCAAAGGCACCTGGGTCATGCAATTCGACAAGAAAGAAACGCAGGAAGAGGATTTCAAGACCGGTAGAGGCGAAACCGTAAAGGTTCCGATGATGCGAAGGACCGACGAAAATGCGAGATTCAGTTATGCCGAGACAGAATACCTGCAAATCCTGGAAATGGACTATGAGGGCGGTGAATTAAGCATGCTTATTCTGCTTCCTAAGAATATTGATTTGGATACGCTTGAGGAACGGCTTACGGTCGAGAATGTTACTGAATGGAAGAACAGCCTTCACGAACAACGCGTAAAGGTATTCGTGCCTAAATTTACATTCACCACAAAATATTTACTTAATGATAATCTCAAAGAGCTGGGTATGCCTTTGGCATTTTCAGAAGCAGCTGATTTATCGGGGATCGATGGAACGAAATCTCTATTTATCCAGATCGTGGTCCATCAGGCTTTTATTGACGTGAACGAAGAAGGGACCGAAGCGGCCGCAGCGACGGGCGTGGCAGTCGGCATTACATCGGTCGCACCACCGGTTCCGATTTTCCGTGCTGACCATCCTTTTATATTTATGATCTTGGAAAGAAGCGTGGGCAATATTTTGTTTTTAGGCAGAGTGAGCGATCCAAGGCAGTGATCTTGCCTGATCCCATTGAAGAGCAGTAAAGCGGATTCTATTTGGGAAAAAATCAAGGAGGCAATATGGTTTACAAGAATATCGTGATTGACACAGCAGACAGTATTGCTGTACTGAAAATCAATCGTCCAGAGGTTATGAACGCGGTAAACATTGAAGCTATACTGGAGATCGAGTCGGCAATGCATGAACTCAATGCGAACAAGGAAGTTATTGTCATAATCATTACCGGTGAAGGCAAATCCTTTGTATCCGGTTCTGATATTTCGCGGCTGGCGGTAATGGATGCCCTGGCCGCAAGGGAATACAGCCAGGTCGGGCAGAGGGTCCTTAGCTTCATCGAAAACATGGAAAAGGTTGTGATCGCAGCGGTCAATGGTTTTGCGCTTGGTTCAGGATGTGAGATCGCGATGGCATGCGATATCAGGATCGCTTCGGAAAAAGCCAAGCTTGGGCAACCCGAGGTAAAACTCGGTTTGATACCCGGGCATGCCGGCACTCAGCGGCTGGCGCGTATAGTTGGCATTGGTAAGGCGAAGGAGCTCATTTTTACCGGTGACCTTGTAGATGCGCAAGAAGCCCTGAGGATCGGCCTGGTCAACAAAGTTTGCGCACCTGAAGCGTTACTTGAAGAGACACGCAATTTAGCCCGAAAAATCATCGAAGTCGGACCAACGGCAGTGCGCTTCGCCAAAACAGTGATAAACCGCGGGATCGATTCTAACCTGACGACCGCTAATTCGTACGAAACCGAAGCTTTCAGTATTTTGTTCTCGACCAACGAGGCAAAAGAGGGAATGAAAGCTTTTCTTGAAAAAAGAAAACCAAATTGGAAAGCGTAGGAGGTTTTAATGTCCTTGGATGAAAGACTGCAGAACGTATCCGTCATAGGAGCGGCAGGTAAAATGGGCAGCGGCATCGCCGCTTTGATCGCGCAGGAGATCGCCCGACTCAAGTTCAAGCCCGAAAACCGGGACAAGGTCTACCGGTTGAACCTGATCGATATAAGTGAAAAAGCGATCGACGGACTGAAAGGTTATTTGAAAAGCCAGCTTGTGAAAGCCGCCGAGAAAACGATCGTCCAGCTGCGCGATGCCTACAAAGATCGCGATGATCTTATCGAGAACAGCGATATCGTGAACGCCTATATCGATGACGCGAGTCAGAGCCTTAACTATGGCACTGAACTGGCGCTGGCTAAGAACAGCCATATCATATTTGAGGCGATCGTCGAAGATCAAAAACTAAAAGTGAAGATCTACAAGCAGCTCAGTAAGATCTGTTCGCCCGAGACCGTTTTTTTAACGAACACTTCAAGCATTCCCATCGGGTACATAAACGACAACGCGGGACTGGGAGGACGGCTTATCGGTTGCCATTTCTACAATCCGCCGGTCGTTCAGAAACTGGTCGAAGTGATCGCTCCGGAGAAAACCACTGATGAGTTGAAAGAATTGATGCTGGACCTCGGCAAAAGACTGCGCAAGACACTGGTGAATGCCAATGATATTTCCGGTTTCATCGGTAACGGGCATTTCATGCGCGATGGTTTGTACGCGCTGGCTGAGGTCGAACGCCTGAAAAGCAGCTACAAGTATCCCGGGGCGGTGTATGCCGTTAACAAGGTCACCCAGGACTTCATGCTGCGTCCGATGGGAATATTCCAGCTTATCGACTATGTGGGCATTGATGTTTTCCAGCTGATCCTGAAAGTCATGCGTACCCATCTTCACGATGAAACATTGCGCAACAAGATCGTCGATAAAATGGTCAAACAAGGGATACGGGGCGGCCAATTCCCTGATGGGTCGCAGAAAGACGGATTCCTTAAATATGAAAAGAGCCGGCCTGTGGGCATCTATGACATCCGCAAAATGGAGTATGTCGCATTAAGCGATGAATGGCGAAAGAAATATGACGCCAAACTGGGCGGATTGCCGGTCGGGTTTGTACCCTGGAAAGCGCTTCTTGGTAATCCCAGGAAGGACGATCTGCTCAAGAGCCATTTTGAAAATCTCAAGAAGATGCAGACGCCCGGAGTCGATCTGGCTTTGAACTTCATGAAGAGAACGAAAGCGATCGGTGAACTGCTGGTAAAACAGGGGGTTGCAAAGTCGGCCAGCGACGTCAATGCCGTACTGATCAACGGGTTTTACTGGGTGTATGGACCGATAAACGAGTACGTTTAATTTGAAAATTCGGAGCTCTAAATTCGAAATTCCGCTTCGTGTCGAATACTCAGCATGAGACATAAACAATATCGAACGACCAAAATTTTAAAAATATCCCCCCCACCTCAATCCTCCCCCTCGAGGGGGGAGGGAAAGGGAGAGGGTGTGTTTGGAGCATTAGAATTTAGAGTTTGTTTAGGATTTAAATATTAGGATTTGGGATTTCTCCTGAAAGGAGCACTATGTCTTTTTTAAGGAAAAAAATATACGCCTGTGCAGGGTATAATACGATCGCCATGGGGACAGGCCGGAAAGAATTCCATCCCAAAAAAGCAAGGCCTGGTATCGAGCATTACATCAAGGAAGCGGGACAAGGGGCGATCGATCAGATAAAGAACCCGGCGGCCCTTGACGAAGGCGTGATCGGGAACTTCGCGGCGGAGCGGTTCTGTCACCAGGGAAACCTGGGTGGTTTTTTCCCCATGATCCATGAGACTTTCCAGTACAAACCATGCATCCATGTCGAAGGGGCATGTGATTCTGGTGGCCTTGCGCTCGTCACCGCGGTGAAGACGATCCTGTCCGATCTTGCTCAATCGGTTCTCTGTATCGGTGTGGAAGTGCAGAATACGGTAAAGGCTATCTACGGTGCGGATTACCTGGCCGCCGCCGGCTGGTTTTCCGGGGAACGCAAGAAAGGACATGCGTACTTTTTCCCCGATGCCTTTTCACAGCGCGCCGGCGCCTATATGAACAAGTTTGGGAAGGAAAAAATGCGTGAAGGTATGGCGCAATGGTATGTCAATGCCATTGAAAACGCCCGGAAGAATCCCAAGGCCCAGGAATATCATAACAACATGCCTGACCTGCATGCCATCGGAATGACCGCTCCCAATCCTAAAGCATTCTGTGAATTCATTAACGTATTCGATTGCTCCAAAGTCTCAGACGGCGGCTCGGCGATCATATTCGCTTCCGAGGAAGGACTGAAGAAGATCGGCGTTGATCCGGGACTGGCGGTTGAGGTCGTGTCGTTCGCACAGGTACAGGATAATATCACGACCGCACCCGCGGACCTGACCAGACTGCGGACCTGCGAGATCGCCGCCCAGCGCGCATATGAACGGGCCGGGATTTCACCGGACAAGCTGGGTGTGCTGGAAGTCCACGATTGTTTCACGGCAGCCGGCATCATGGCAATTGAAGCAGCCGGTTTTGCCAAGCACGGGGAAGGCGCAGATTATGTAAAAGCGGGTCAGACCAAGGCCGGCGGTTCCATACCCACGAACACGACCGGGGGTTTGATCGGTTACGGCCATCCCACGGGTGCGACCGGTGTAAGGCAAGCCGTCGATGTCTCTCATCAGCTCATTGGGGTGGCCGGTGATTGCCAGATCAAGTTCAATCCACAAAGACCTTACGGCATGCTATCGAGCATGGGTGGCAACGACAAAACAGTGGTTACTATGGTGTTCAAGAAAGCGGGATGACGTATGGCAGCATATGACCGCCTAAAACAAGGTAATAAGCAGCGATCGATGCATTTTAAAGTGAAAAAAACATGATCATCGGCAGCAAGCTCTATTATGAGGACGAAGTTGATTCAACGAATATCTATGCCAAGAGTTTGTTGAAGACGGCATCCGACGGCACGATCGTTCTTGCCGATCTGCAGACCGCGGGCAAAGGCCGGCTCGATCGGCCATGGTACTCGCCAGTCGGCGGGATCTGGATGTCGGTGATCCTGAAACCCGAAAAGCCCAATCTGATACCCGTGCTGACGTCGGTTTCCTTATGCGAAACATTCATGACGTACGATATACTGCTTGGTCTGAAGTGGCCTAACGATGTGACGCTCAACAAGAAAAAGGTCGCTGGAATATTGTGCGAGGTTGTCGATCAAAGCGTTATTGTCGGCATCGGGCTGAACCTGAACATCAAGGAGTTCCCGCCGGAATTACGGCATACCGCAACATCGGTCTTCATCGAGACTAAAAAATCCTTTGACAAGATGGCGGTTTTCCAGATGCTCTGCAAGGAGATAGACTACAACTATATGATGCTTAAAGGGGATCACGTATCGCACTTGCTGACAAAATGGCGTCATTACACGATCATGTTGGGAAAAGACGTGATGATCGAACTGCCCGGCAGAAAAGTGACCGGACGGGTTCTTGACATAAGCAGCGACGGCGGACTGGTGATAATGAAACCGGATAACACTATCGAGCGCATCCTCGCCGGCGACTGCCAACTGGTGTCCATGGAAAAAGCAACCAGAGACGATCACGCAAAACCAGGGACATGATCCAAATATACACGGGAAATGGCAAAGGCAAGACCACGGCTGCGCTGGGCATGGCATTGAGGGCGGTTGGTCACGGCAAAAGAGTGATCATGATACAGTTCATGAAAGGACAGATCAAGTACGGCGAGCTCAAAGCCGCCCGCATCCTTAAGAAACTGGTCATCGAACAGTACGGCAGAAAAGAGTTCGTGGACAGGGACCGGCCTGCCGCTATTGACCGCGAGCTCGCACGCCGGGGGATGGACAGAGCATGGCAGGTCTTGAAGGACCGGCATTACGGTATTATCATTCTGGATGAGATCAATGTCGCAGTAGAGTACGGATTGGTGCCGGCGGCGGAAGTCATCAGGTTCATGCGCAAAGCGCCTAAAAGGACTGAACTGGTGCTCACGGGTCGGTATATGCCGCCCGAATTCATCCGATATGCCGATCTTATAAGTGAAATAGTTGAAGTGAAGCATCATTTCGAAAAGGGCGTCCAGGCGCGATGCGGTATTGAATATTGACGTCCCCATATAAAGTCGCTATAATAGCGATCACAGGAGGTTGATCTATGATATTTTCGATTGAAAACATTTGGGAAAAATACGGCAACAAATACAGGGCCATAAACATCGGTTCACTCGAAGCCAGGAGATTGAAAGACGAACAGTCAAAGGGCTTGCTTGATGCCAACACGAACCAGATACTGGAGGCGCTCAAAAAGCTCGTGGGCGGCAGGATAAAGCTGAAGAGTTGAAAATTCTCTTGGGCATAACCGGTTCCATTGCCGCCTACAAGGCGCTGGAACTGATCCGGTTGATCATGAAAAACGGCGACGAAGTGAAGGTCGTGCTGACCGAATCGGCCTGCCAATTCGTGACGCCTCTTTCCTGCCAGACATTATCACAGGACGAAGTTTACCACGAGCAATTCGTCCTGAGCAAAGGAATAAAACATCTGGCCTTATCCGATTGGGCGGATGTCATGGTCGTGGCACCGGCCACCGCCAATCTGATTGGCAAGGCGGCGTCTGGCATCGGCGACGATCTGCTGACAACGATTCTTCTGTCGTTCCCCAAGCCGATTTTACTGGTGCCGGCAATGGACGAGGGCATGTGGCAGAACAAAATAATCTCGGAGCGTGTCGCGCAGCTAAAGTCGGTCGGATTCCATATTCTAGAGCCCGATGTTGGGCCTTTAGCGTCCGGGAAGATCGGTAAAGGAAGATTCCCGTCAGTCCGTCTCATTTACCTGACGATCAAGACCCTAATGATGAAACGACTATCACTGACGGGTATGAAATTTTTGATCACCGGCGGCCGCACCGAAGAGGAGATCGACCCGATACGCGTGGTAACCAACCGTTCGAGCGGTAAGATGGCGCTTGAGCTATTCGACGCGGTAAACAGTCGGGGAGGCATGACGCGTTTGATCCTGGGGGAGATCGGCGTCGAAGCTCCAGCGTGTGGCGATATCATTCGCGTCAGAACGGCAGCCGATATGTTGTTTGCCTTGAAGGATAATATAGAATGGTGCGATTGCCTGTTGATGAGCGCGGCCATTGGTGATTACCGGCCCAGGAACAGAAGCGCCGGTAAGCTGCACGGTGATAAATTAAGCATTCAATTGGTAAAAAACGCCGATATGCTCGTGTCCCTGGTACCGTTCAAGAAGAAGAAAATATACGTAGGATTTTCACTCGAGGTCGCTGACCAGTTGAACCGGGCAAAGCAAAAAATGATGACAAAAGGTCTTGACCTGGTCGTACTTGACACTGCCCAGGCGCTGGGCGCCGATTCCGCAGAATTCCATTTATTAAGAAAGAAAGGCCGTATCGTTAAGCTCGGTCACCAAACCAAGCAGGAGGTCGCTCATATCATATTGGATGAGTGCCAGGCCCTGCTGCGTCCGAGAAAATGATATAGCAAAATAGCATAATCAATAATGGAAGAAAAAAGAGTTCCTCCCCATTCACTGGAAGCGGAAAAAGCGGTCCTTGGCGCCATGCTTCTCGACAGCAACGCACTGGCCAAGGCCATGGAGATCCTGCAGGAATCACATTTTTATTCACCAGCCAACCAGAAGATCTTCCGGGCGATCGTGGAGCTGTTCAATCGTAATGTCGCAGCCGATCTGGTGACCTCGACTGACTGGCTGAGGCAGAACAAGGCGATCGACGAGATCGGCGGTCCAGAATACCTTTCAGCGCTTGTGTCCGAAGTCATAACCACCGCCAACATCGAGCATCACGCCCGGGTTGTGCTCGACAAGGCGCTTAAGCGGAGCGTGATCCAGATATCCATGGAACTCTTAAAGAGCGGTTTTGAGGATACCGAGAGCGCGGCTGAAGTGATCGATTACGGCCAGAACCTTATTTTCCAGATCAAAGAAAAAGGATTGAGGAAAGAACCGGTCCACATTCGCAATTACATCATGCAGATCCTGGAGAAAGCCGAATCGATGCGCGGCGAGCGCCTGATCACGGGCGTCGAAACCGGGTATTTTATCCTTGACGAGGTGACATCCGGTTTTCAGAAAGGGGATTTCATCGTGGTCGCGGGGCGTCCGTCCATGGGCAAGACGGCTTTTGTTCTGAATGTTGCGGCTTTCGCGGCGATCAAGAACAATATCCCCACCGCGATATTTTCGCTCGAAATGGCGGGCGAATCCCTCGTGCAGCGTCTGCTGTGCAGCGAGGCTGAGGTCAACCTTCGCGACTTGCGGCGCGGCCGGTTGTCCAACCAGGACTGGGTTAACCTCGCGACCGCGGCCGGCAATCTGGACAAAGCTCCCATTTTTATCGATGATTCGGCCAGCGCCTCGGTGCTTGAGCTGAAAGCCAAGGCCCGCAGGCTCAAAGCCGACAGTAATATTCAAATGATCATGATCGATTACATGCAGTTGCTGGAAGGATCGAAATCCGCCAAGATGATGAACTCCAGGCAGCAGGAGATCTCGGAAATATCCAGGGCGCTTAAGGGACTGGCCAAAGAGCTGGATTGCCCGGTTATCGTGGTCTCTCAGCTCTCGCGCATGCCGGAACACCGCGAAGACCGGAGGCCGCGTTTGGCCGATCTGAGGGAAAGCGGCGCCATCGAGCAGGATGCCGACGTCGTGATATTGATATACCGCGAAGAGGTCTATGATCAGAATACGGAAAAGAAGGGGATCGCCGAGATCAATATCGCCAAGCAGCGCAATGGTCCGACCCGGACGTTTGAACTGGGATTCTTCGGCGATCATATGCGGTTTGGCAATCTGCTGCAGCGCGAAGAGATGGCGTTGGAAGAAGGGGGGTATGAACCTTTTTAGCTCGATCGCGAATTACGCTCTGTTCTTTATCAGGAGCGTATTTTTGCCCTGGCGCCTGCACAAGACCGGCTTCCTGATCCTTGAACAGATCTACGATGTCGGCTTCGGTTCTCTGCCATTGATCCTTGTGATCGCGACGTTCGTGGGACTGGTATCGACCGTGCAGACCCTCTACCAGATCGTGGGAGCCGGTACGGTACCGAAATATATTCTGGGCTACACGGTTGGCCGGATGGTGCTCATCGAGCTGGGACCTGTTCTCACCGCGCTTATGGTCAGCGGCCGCTGTGCATCGTCGATGGCAGCGGAGATCGGGACCATGCGCGTGACCGAGCAGATCGACGCGCTCGAAGCCATGGCCATAAATCCTTACCGTTTTCTCAACCTGCCCCGTATCATCGGGACGTTCATCGCTGTTCCAATACTGGCGGTCATCGCCGAATTCGATGCTTTACTCTGCGGGGGCGCGTATGCTCATTTTTTTCTCGGCGTGCCGTTCAGCGTGTTCAATTACGGCCTTATCCATTTTTTCTTTTCGCGCGATCTATACGGCGGTTTGATAAAGACCCTGTTCTTTTCGATTGTTATCGCGACTTCTGGCTGTTATTTCGGGTTCAATGTAAAAGGCGGAGCGCGGGGAGTTGGGAACGCATCGACCAAAGCGGTGGTTACCGCATCGATCATGATCCTTATCCTCGACTTCCTGGTCGCCCTGATCGTTTTCCGGTGATGCTTTGAGCAACCCTTTAAATACGACCGGCCCGTGATTAAGGTCATCGAAGTATCAAAGCGGTTTGACGATCTTATCGTACTGAATAAGGTCAGCTTCGAGGTCGGGGACGGCAGGTTGGTGGTGATCCTTGGCCCATCCGGTACCGGAAAGACGGTTCTTTTAAAGTCGATCATCGGACTGTCCCCGCTTGACAGCGGGGAAGTGTTCATCGACGGGCAATCGGTTCAAAAGGCCAGCCAGTCGCAGTTGTACGAGATCCGGAAGATGATCGGTTATGTTTTCCAGGGCGCAGCGCTCTTCGACAGCCTGAACGTCCGCGATAATATCGCGCTGCCGCTAGACGAACACACTCAGCTTGGTTCCCGCGATATCCGGAAAAAAGTTACCGAAATTCTGGCGATCGTCGGACTGCCCGGCAAGGAGCGTTTATATCCCCGTTCATTGTCCGGCGGCATGAAGAGGCTCGTTTCGGTCGGCCGCGCCTTGTCCCTCGATCCCAAATACATTTTTTATGATGAGCCGACAACCGGTCTCGATCCGATCATGAAGGACCGGATCGTGAAATTGATCGTGAATCTCAAACGGGATTACAAAAAGAGTGGCATCGTGGTAACCCACGACCTGGAAACAGCACGGGCGATCGGGGACGATATATTCATGCTCAAGAACGGTGAAATCACGAAATTAGAGAAGATAGGAAAGGAATACTATGGGTAAGAAAGTCAAGGAAACACTGGTCGGCATTTTTATCGTTGTGGGCGTTGTGCTGTTCATAGTCATCTACACCTGGCTTACCGGTCGCATCGGCATGCGCAACACCCGGGAAGTAAAGGTGTATTACAGCGACGTGGGCGGTTTGAGGGTGGGCGACCCCGTGCTGATATACGGTATTGAGAAGGGAAAGATAAGATCGCTCACCATTGAGAACGCCAGGGTATTGGTGGTGGTGTCGGTCAGCAAGGATATACCGATACCGGAAGACTCTAAATTCTCGCTCCGGTCGGTCAGCTACCTGGGCGGCGACAAGTATGTTAAGATCACGCCGGGCGTAAGCGCGAAGCCCGGCACGGTTTTTGAAGGCGAGGGCGAATCCTTCGATCTTGAATCCATAGCAAGCGAGCTTAAAAATGCGATCGCCGCGATCCAGGATTTCAAGATGCCCGACATGAGTAATGTTGGCGATCAGATTGCAGTGGTCGTTGACAAGAATGTTAAGAGCCTTGCCCTGATGGTCGCGGAGCCGACCGAACGGCTGGGTACGCTCATCGCGCGGATGGATTCGGTTACGGCCATGATGAAAGGCGAAGGGACGATCGGGCAGCTTCTGAGATCCGATGACCTTTATCAGGAACTGCGCGAGACCAACCAGTCGCTTAAAGCCCTGGTCGACGACATCAAAGCCAACCCCAAGAAATATCTCGACGTTAAACTTTTCTAGATCAACGCGACCGCCGGTCATGAAAACTCAGTTCGTATGCCAAAACTGCGGCGCCTTTTCCATGAAGTGGATGGGTCGCTGTCCTTCCTGCGGGACTTTTGATTCGATGGTGGAAGAGCAATTGGATGAAAAAAGCGCGTCGTCGAGACGGAAGTCAGCATTCAAGCCGGCACTTTTATCCGACATACCAATCGGGCTGGAGGAGCGGCGATCCGTTGGGCTTCATGAGGTCGATCGTGTGCTGGGCGGCGGTTTTGTTAAAGGCTCGGTCGTTTTGCTCGGCGGCGATCCGGGCATAGGTAAATCCACGCTTACCCTGCAGATCGCTGAAAAAATGGCATCAGGCAACGGAAAGGCACTGTACATAAGTGGCGAAGAATCATCAATCCAGGTGCGGCTCCGCGCTCAGCGTTTAAAGATCGCTGGTGACGGAATCGTTTTCCTGCCTGAAACGGAAATGGAATCGATTCTTGAACAGGCGGAAACCATGATGCCGGCTTTCTTGATCATTGATTCGATACAGACCGTCTATAAATCGAGCATGAACTCGTCTCCCGGCAGTGTCGGGCAGGTCCGGGAATGCTGCAGCGATATCATGAAGTTTGCCAAAGACAGGGGCATACCGACCATCATTATCGGCCACGTGACGAAATTCGGCGCGATCGCGGGGCCCAAAACGCTGGAACATATTGTGGACACGGTACTTTATTTCGAAGGTGAAAAAGATCAGCAGTACCGGATCCTGAGAGCGTCTAAGAACCGCTTTGGTTCCACGAACGAGATCGGTGTCTTTGAGATGACCGCAGATGGACTGGTCGAAGTCGAAAACCCGACCAGCATCTTCGTGACCGATAGTCAGGCTTCAGGATCGGTTATCGTCAGTATCATGGAAGGAACGCGGCCTTTACTCCTGGAGGTGCAGGCTTTGACAAATCCCACTTATTTTAACTATCCGCAGAGAGTGGCGACGGGGATCGATTACAAGAGACTGACCATGCTACTTGCGGTCCTTGAACGCAGAGTGGGTATCAATGTTTTTGGTCTGGATTGTTTCCTTAATGTCGTGGGCGGCATTAAGGTCTTTGAAACAGCAATCGATCTAGGCATTATCGTTGCGGTTGCATCGGCGGTCAGGAATAAACCGGTTGCCAAGGGCACGGTGATTATCGGCGAGGTCGGACTTGGCGGCGAGGTCCGGTCAGTATGGGGGATAGAGAACCGTCTGCGGGAAGCCGATAAACTCGGTCTGCAGACTGCGATAATACCGGCTAAAAGTCCTTCACCGCAGGGCATAAAATTGAACGTGATACGCGTCGCTGAAGCGCGTCAAGCAGTGGAACAACTAATGAATTCGTAGGAGGATCTATGTTGCTATTCAAGCACGAGGACAAATATGTCCTTGATTCATCAAGCATTCTGGACGGAAGGGTGATACAGCTTTTTGAAAAGAAATTCTTTGAAGGAAGGATCCTGATTCCGATGACGGTTCGGACGATCATAAGAAGGACTATGGGCAGCGATGCCGAACGGCATCTGAATAACTTGAAAAAAAATATGCACGTGGAATTTGTGGACAAAGAAACCACCACGGGTCTTTCCGAAGAACTGTCAGTACTAAAGATGGCAGCAAAGCGCAAAGCCCGCGTGATCACTACTTCAGACGAACTTTGCCGTAAAAGCAAGGAATTCCCCAATATCCGGGTCATTGATCTCAGGGAACTGTATCGAGCGCTGACACCGATCTTTGCACCCCAGAAAATGATGTCGGTCAGGATATTGAAAAGGGGCTTGAATCCTACGGAAGGGGTGGGGTATATCGAGGGCGTCAAAGTCGTGGTGGAAGACGGAGCAAAGTATATCAGCCAGACGATCCAGGTCCGCGTGACATCCATGCTTTCCCTGGAAACGGGCAACCTGGTGTTCGCCGTCACGGCTGACAAGACGAATCAGCCGCAGCAGCAACAACACCAACAGCATCCGCAGCAACACCAACAGCACCCGCAGCAACACCAACAGCACCCGCAGCAACACCAACAGCACCCGCAGCAGCACCAACAGCACCCGCAACAACACCAACAGCACCCGCATCCTCATTCTCACCCGGTCCAACAGAAAAACCGTCAACGCGGCAGCTATAACGATGGAAACCATCGACCGTCTTCTTGAAAAGCTGACATCCGCTGCGGCGATCGGCTACGCCGGTGACGCACCGCAGCTTGTCATCGAGGAACTCAAAGCTGCAGGACTCACGGCCGCACTCACGAAAGACCGAAGCGTTCATGCCATTGTCAACGGTACTGATGGACGTGACGTCATCATCGCCTGTCACCTCGATGAGATCGGTTTTGTAGTTACTGGCATAGATGGCAGCGGTTTTATAAAAATAAACGAGGTAGGCAAGTCGGATGTCCGCATATTGATCGGCCAGGAGATGTTGATCCATGGTCGCGAAACCATTGCCGGATATATTGGCGCAAAACCGCCGCATCTGCTGAGCCCGGCGGAAAGATCCCGGGTGTTTCCGTTGCCGGACTTGTTCGTCGATACCAGCATGCCGGTCGATGCGTTGAAGTCCATTGTCCGGATCGGAGATATGGTGACGTTCAAGAACCGGTATCAAAAGCTCCATGATTCGTTGCGCAGCGCCAAAGCAATGGACAATCGGGCGAGCGTTGCCGCCGGCATTATGGCGCTCGTCGAATTGCAGAAACATCCGGTTAAGCCAAACGTGCATTTCGTGGCGACCAGCCAGGAAGAATTCAGCGGGCTTGGCGCGCGGCTATTGTCGCAGCGGGTGCACGCCTGCTGCGCCATTATTGTCGATGTCACGTTCGGCGACCAGCCCGATTTGCCGGAAACCGAGGTATTCCCGCTGGCAAGCGGTCCGACTCTGGGCCGGGGTGGAACCCTGCCCGCGAAGTTCTTTAAACTGCTCGTACAGTGCGCTCAGGAACTTGGTATCCCATACCAGGTCGAGCCCTTGCCCACCAATACCGGCACCGACGCCGACAGCATCGCTTTCAGCGTCGATGGGATCCCCTGCTGCCTGCTGGGTATCCCGGTGCGCAACATGCATACGCCCGTCGAGGTCGTATCGCTGCAGGACATCGAGCGCACGTCGCAGTTGATCGTCCATTTTGTCAAAAAACTGTAGCTTCCTTAACGCAGGGTTTCCTGCTTTGAATATCGAAGGGCACGTCGTAAACGTGCCCTTTTTACTTTCTCGTAATCCGGGTGCCGTACTTGACTTAAAGAGCGAATTTATTACAATAGACAATGGGTAAAATTATGATTCTGCCGGCCGATGTGAGAGGTAAGATCGCGGCCGGCGAGGTCATCACCAGACCTAATTCGATAATCAAGGAACTGATTGAGAACGCGCTCGATGCCGTTTCGACACGGATCGAAATCGAGATCGAGGACGGCGGGAAAAAAAAGTGCCTGGTCAATGATGATGGTTCCGGTATGCCCCACGATGACGCGCTGCTGTCGATCGAGCGTTTTACGACGAGCAAGATCAACTCCCTGACCGACATCGAGAACATAAAAACATACGGATTCCGCGGCGAAGCGCTGGCCAGCATTGCTCAGGTTTGCAGCGTTGAGATCGAAACCTCGGACGGGGGAGAAGGCACGCGGATCGAGATCAAAGGCGGTGAGATAAAAGCGGTGCACGAATCGCACCGTCGCCGCGGGACCAGGGTCAAGGTGACAGATCTGTTCTACAATTTGCCGGTCCGTTTGAAATTCCTAAAATCATCGGATTGGGAGCGCAGGCTCATTGTCGACACGGTAAAATCTTACTCTTTAGTTCACCCGACCGTCGGGTTTTCATTGACCGAATCCGGACGAACGCTGCTCATAATGGGCCCGGCGCAGTCAGTCGAGGAGCGTATTGCTTTTCTTTTCGGATACCTGCAGGATACAATGGTGCGCGTCGCGTCTGACGTGGATACTTTCTCCTTTAACGCTTTCATATCCAAACCGGACTCGGCAGAAAAACGATCGGTCAATCACATCTTTGTGAACGGCCGTCCCGTCAAGTATCCCCGGATCTACCGGACAATACTCGAGGCCTATCAGAACCCGCAGAATACCCCGAGTTTCATCCTTTTTGTCATGGCCGACCCCGCCTTTGTCGATGTCAACATACACCCGGCCAAGAGCGAAGTGAAGTTCCAGGATGAACGTTACGTTGCGGATGTCCTGCTTCAGGCCATAAGGAAGAAACTACAGACGCATACGCTGACCGCCGGTTATGTCCCCGGCGATGACTCGGCAGCCATTTCTTTAGATAAAAAATATGTCCGGATAGTGCAGGATAACCTGATCCCATACGAAACAGGCGAGCAGCAGGTTTCGGCGCTGCCGCGGGAGCCGGCAGAGTTCTGGCAGATACACAACATGTACATCCTGGCCCAGACCAAAACGGGGATGATCATCGTCGACCAGCATGTCGCACACGAGCGGATCCTGTACGAGGCCCTGATCAGCGGCAAGGTCGCGTCTCAGCGGTTGTTGTTCCCGATCACCCTTGCCCTTACTCCCGATGAATACGAAATTTACGCCAAGACCAAAGACCTTCTTAACGACCTCGGTATCGAGTTCAAGGAGTTCTCGGACCGGACCCTGGTGATCGACAGCATCCCCGTCGATGCCAGAATAGGTCGCGAAGATCTGACTGACTTTTTTAGTGAGATCGGCGGTCTCGGCTCCTTGATGAAGGAAAAACTGGAAGTTGCAAAGATAGTGGCCTGCAAAAGTGCGGTCAAGGCCGGCCAGAAGTTATCGCTGATCGAGATGCAGACGCTGATCGACAGGCTGTTCGCGTGCGAGAACCCCTACACCTGTCCGCATGGAAGGCCGATCGTCCTGAAATTCTCACTGGACGACCTGGCGAAGAAGTTTGGCAGATAGATGTTAAATCCTAAATCCGAAATCCTAAATCCTAAACAAATCCTAATTTCAAAATTCCAATGCTCCAATTTATGTCATCACTTTCGAATTTTGGATTTAAAGGATTGTTTCGATATTAGTGCTTGGAATTTAGAATTTCAGATAATCAGCGAGCCCATACTTTAAAGCGACAAATATGATGATTCTGCTGACATTAACGATAATCGCTTTCCCGCAACGAGGTCTCTGGCTGCGGGCTATGTCGATCGCGGATTCCACGAAGATCCCGCGGATCTGCGCGATCATGGATACGCTGCATATCACTGACGTATATATCCAGGCCGTTGTGGGCGGTTATGCCTACTACGACTCGCGTGTCCTGCCGCGGAGCGAGGTGCTCGTGCGCGCTGCCGGGCCGGACTACCAGCCGTTCGAGACCATGTACCGGATTTGTAAGAACCGTGGTGTGAGGGTTCACGCCTGGGTAAACGCACTGCTTGCCTGGTCCCTTGAGAAAAGACCTGATTCGTCAAGCCACGTGCTGTTGCAGCATCCGGAATGGTTCATGCAAGACGTGTTCGGGCGACGCATGTCAGACTACCCATACCAGGACTGGCGCCGGTTCGGCATTGAGGGTTTGTATCTGGATCCGGCGAATCCCGCGGTCCGCGAATACATTGCGGATATTGTACATGATATTACCAGCCGGTATGATGTGAATGGGATCCACCTGGATTTCATACGATATCCGGGTATCTGGTGGTCTTTGGAACCAACCGAGCAAACATGTCTATTGTCGGGAATGATATCCGACACTCTGCAATGGATGACCTTGATTCGATACTGCCAGCTGCCGTTCAAACTGCGATGGATGACCTGGAACACCTGGCGGATGATGAAAAGCAGGGAAGGAAACATTGATGCCGCGGTCAGTCAGGCGTTCGGTGGGACGGCCGTCAATATGAAATCGTGCGCGGTCACGGCGAACCCGGCTAACGCCCGGTATAAATACGGACAAGCGTGGTGGCAATGGCAGGATAAAGTTGTTTTCCCTCTTTTGATGTCCTACACAGAAGATGTCGGACTTTTCCAGGACATGACTGACTTTGCTGCCGCTCATGATGCGGGCGCGGTTATGGGAATAGGGGTGATCTGGCCAAATATGGAACGGGAAGCCGCGTATGAGCAGCAAACTGCTATCCGGCGTGGTGCTGGTTTTTGTTTTTTTGATTTCGAGTCACTCGATACGCTCGCTGACCTGTCAGTGCTGTTAGATACGGTTAATATCGTCTTTGACAGTCTGACGATCGACTCGACCCGTTACCGTCCGGTCAATTCAGTATTTACAGACCGCCCGGCTTCGGTTTATGGAAGGTCTGATGGTCATTATCATGATCTGGATTCTGCTCTGGAATTCGCTCGTTACATCATGTCGCTGTCTTTGAACCGGCCACGCGATCTAAGTAGGCTGGGGCTCGATAGTGCTTCATGTATGCAAATGATACGTTCTGATGCGGCTGCGTTTGAATATGTTAACGGTGAGGTATTTCCGCTGGGAACGATGCTGATCGAACCCCCCAGTAGACTTATATCGTATGACTCACTGTGCCGGAGCCAGGGTGATTCGGAACAGATCAATGCGAAGATGAATAAAACGGATCAGCTGGTCAGCCACCGCAAGGTTTATCCGTTACCGCTTGACCGGTTCGCCAAAGCGGTGTTCAATGCAAAACCAGGTGTCAGAACAATGGTCGAGACACCGGACTGTGCTTACGCGTTTATAGTTGACAAGATCGTTGAAGACAGCGTGTTAATACCGGAATTCCAGGTGCCGGCTGATCTTAGGTCGCTCTTTTCTTTCAACACCGCCATGATAAAATTAGATAAATTGTTAAAGTGAGAATATGAACGACAAAAAAATGATTGAGGCGGATAAGCTCGCGTCATGTATTGATCAGACTATCCTGAAACCGGATGCGTCGCTGTTCGATATCGATGGTTTCGCAGCGGGATTCTGGAAGTACCATTTTTTATGCGCCTGCGTGAATTCATGCTGGATCGGATACGTGCGCGGACACATCCCTGCCGGAACAAAGATCTGCAGTGTTGTCGGTTTTCCCCTGGGCGCGTGCCATGACACGGTCAAGATGCACGAAGCGAGGGAGCTCGTCGCGCTGGGATGCGATGAGATCGACATGGTCATGAACATCGGCAGGTTCAGGAGCGGGGACTATGATTACGTGGGGAAAGAGATAAGCGCGGTGGTAAGCGCGGCTGAAGGCCGCGTCGTGAAGGTCATCATCGAAACTTGCCTGCTTGACGAACAGGAGAAAGAAAGCGCAGCAAGACTGGTGAAGGAGAGCGGCGCTCATTTTGTAAAGACGTCAACGGGATTTTCGACCGGCGGTGCCACGGTCGAAGACGTAAAGCTGCTGCGGAACGCCGTGGGCGTTGATTTTGGCGTGAAGGCATCGGGCGGGATCCGTGATCATGCGTTTGCCTGCGCTTTGATCAAGGCCGGCGCGAGCCGTATCGGGACATCGGCCGGCGTTGCGATCATGAAAGAGGCATGGAATAGAGAAGGATGATAGTGATATAACTATGATTTACATCACCGTAATCTCCGGTTAATCATTGGAATCGAAGATTTCTGGTTTTTCCAGAAATCTCAAAATAAACCCTTGACAATCGAACATTATTGAGTAAAATAACCTATTGTTGTGAAGTCTATTATTAAATAGACTTAAGTGTAGTTAGGAGGTAATTATGAACAAAATAGTGGTTGTGGTTTGTTTAATTGTCATTTCCACCACGTGTTTATTCGCACAGGTCGGCCAGGATTCCATTTATCTCTGGGATAACGATTGCGGCAAGGTCAGCCAGTTTTACCCTGCTGTAGGGACCACTAATACACGCGGATTCATCTGCTGGCAGGACGCGCGTACCGGTGATTACGACATATGGCGGACCTACAGGAATTGGGTTGGTACTTTGATCGGCCCGGACCGCTGCATCAGCCCGGATGATGGCGGATGGCGGCTGCAGAGTAGTATCGATGTGGAAGGCAACCCGAGCACCGGTGTCGTATATACCTGGGAGGATTCGCTGTACCGGGGAACACCTGCGCCGACACGGATCATGGCCGCGATTTATAACGGACCTCCGTTCGTGGTTTTTTCCAACGCGATGTCCCACAAAAACCCGTCGGTTTCCTGCGCGAACAACGGTGATTTCGTGATATCGTTCACGTCCTGGGCATCCGCGGTTTCGGCCATACGCGCGATCCGATACAATGCTTCCGGTGTCCAGCAGGCTACCTATTCGCTGTGGCTATCAGATTCCCTGCGTCAGTGGCCGCCCATATCGCGTGTCGCTTTCTGCGACTCCGGTTTCGTTGTGGTCTATGAGGATTCCACGACCTCCAACGCCCGATCGGTTTTCCTTGCATACCGCAAGCGGGATGGTACTAACGTCGTAAGCCGGTTAAAGGTCACGAATCCTGGATATCCGGCTGAGCCCTACAATGAATATGCGCCGGCCGTAGCGGTCAATGCTACGGGTTACGTCGTGGTCGTGTGGCAGGATGAACGCAACGGCGCGGTGAATCCGGACATATTTTACCGGACGTTCCAGATGCAGCCAGGGATCGACAATCTTGTACAAAATTCCGAAGGGGTCGTGAGCAACGCCTCTTACCGCGACGAATGGCCGAAAGTCACGGTTTTTCCAAATGGTGATTTCTTCGTAGTCTGGCACCAGTACCAGGGTACGCCGGTGACTGCATACGATATACGAGGCCGGGTTTTTTACGGCACAAACCCCAAGACAACGTTTACGCTGAACACGATCGATACCCTGAATCAGATCATGCCGGACGTAGAATGCCGCAATTCCGATACCTGCTATGTGGCATGGATGAGCAACGCGGCAGACAATTTGTTTGATGTATATTGCCGGTGTTATTTCAAATTCTCAGGACTTGATTACGGAATGGCACCGGGGTTCACTCCGGAGCTGCTCCTGACGCCGGACACAATCGGCGGAAGGAAAATATGGTACTTTGATAATGAGAATTATGACAACCCCGCGACCCCGGGCTGGGATGAGGATCCGATCGCGGAACCGGAATCTGTATACGTGGACATTGACTTTGCCATGGTCGATCAGCTCATGGAGCTCAACACCAATAACCAGTATGCGATTTTCAATATGGATACGCTGCCACGGCGTCAATTCCAGCGTGATCTATCATTGTATGATGCTTTGTTCCTCGATCTCGGCTACCGGACCGCGTACGCAACAGCCGGTGTGATCTCCAACACGCAACAGACGACAATAGAGGAATACCTGAACCCGGGGACGGGCAACGGCGGGCCGGTCATGGTCGAGGGCAATGATTTCGGATACATGTACAGTGCCACGTCGCTTTTCAGTCTGTTCCATGCCCAGTACATGGGCGATGGCGCGCCCTATACAGTGGGTAATATTGATACACTATTTGGCACGTCGAATACTTTTGCCCGAGCCGAAACGCTCACGTACAATTACAAAGACATGGCAGATAACTACCCTGACTCTTTCAGGGTGCTGGATCGGGCGAGGATCGTCCTTTATGGCAGCGGTGCGACTACTGATTATCTTACCGGCCGTTCGGTCGGCTATTCTCCTTCCTGGAAAAAGGATTCGCGCATCCAGGGTGGCACGATCCTCAATGGTTTTGCGCTTGGCAGCTTAACCGGCAGCACGCATCCCCATACTTACGCCGAGTATTACCGGCGTGCGCTCGGATTCCTCGGTCTTCAGTGCCAGCCCGAGCCCATCACTACGCTCACAGCGGTTCCTGGTACAACCGAGGGCAGGGTGACAATAACCTGGCGCGTGGTCAACGACGACACGCTGGGTGAATCGGCCGAGGGGCTGTACAAACTGAAATTCGCGCGCGCAAAGATATCATCAGAGGCAGCCTATGATGATTCCACGGAAACATATTACCAAACATGGAAAACAGTAGACAGCGCCGTGGGTCGTCTTGTTACGCAAGACCTTTCCGGCTTGCCGCCACTTGACACACTTGTGTTCGCCTTGAAGGTAAGCGATGAAGACACGCTATGGGATGCGCTGGGTGCAGAACCGCAAGTCGTCGTGTTCGGTGATTCGGTCACGCCTCACAGTCTTACCCTTGGGCTCAACTATGTCAAGGACTTTTCTAACGCCTACGAATTCCTGCACCGCCGCCGGCCGAACGACGCGGGTACCAATTACGACTCACTCTTCGTGACCTGGAGCGCTTCATATTTCTATGCAGGCTTTGCGCGATGCAACTTCCGCACTGAAGGAGATCTCTTTGTATACATGGACACGAAAACCGGAGGAGGCGACAGCACGGTTGATTATAACCTATCCAGTGGAACATCATCGTTCATACCTGCTTTCCGCCCGGATTACGTGATAATAGTTGAGGACAGCGGAAATGTTCTGTACAAACGCTATGTTTCGTCGAAAGATGGCAGGGGTAGCTGGCAGGATACGGCTTTCAACGGCGCCGTGACGATCGACAATATGGTGAACAATCTTTTATATACGGAACTAAGAGTGCTGTTTGGCGGCATGGGGTACACTTCTCCCGCACCCTTCAAACTCGTGGTGATCGTGCAGAGCGAATCAAGCAACCAGATAATAAATGCCTTCCCCATATCGAATCCTCTGGGTTCAAGCCAAAACGTTGCGGCATATTATTACTGGGATGGCGGTCTGGCGTCCGGGTACGTGCCTAATAAAAGCTACGCGATCATCGGCATCGAGGAGGAGACGCACGTACAACATGAGGGCGATGTCCAGTATATGACCGCGGTTCCCAATCCCTTTATACATGCGATCGATATCAGGATACCGCAGAGCGCGGTCCTCAACGGGCGCAAAGGAAGTTTAAAAATATATGACGTGACCGGCCGCCTGGTCAGGGTTTTTGGATTGGCCAGCACAGTACAGTGGGATGGCACAAATGATGACGGCTTGCAGCTGCCATTCGGTATTTACTTCTGCTGCCTGACGACCGATAAGGCATGCGATGTGTTGAAGGTAATTTATAGCAAATAGTGATTTGTGTTTAAGATTATTTTCTGCCCGTGATCCATATCACGGTACGTTTTATCTTTTCATCAAGTAACCGTTCCTGGATTTTGTTTAATTCACCGCTGATATTTTCATATAACCTCTGCGCTTCTAACTGATTGCGCAGCGCCTCGTCTTTGTCGCCGATGCGCGTAAAAATATCATGAAGCACCAACAATGCGATCACGAGCAGTTCCCGGTGGTTACCGGTTCGTAGATCGGCTGCGGCCGGTGACAGGACAGTCAGCGCATCGGCCGGATTCTTGCAGGCCAAAAATATTCCCGCTTCAACCAGCGCGTTGAGACCAGCCAGTCTTTTATCCTGCAGATCCGCAGATAGTGATCTTGATCCGGCGATGGTGTCGTTGTCCTCGGATAACAGGCTGTTTGACAACCGAAAAAGCGCTTTTTTTCCAAGGGTCCACGCGTGTAACCGTTTTTGACCAAGTGAAAGGCTGATCTGCAGGAGTTGATCAAATAAGTTCAAAACAACGGCAGGTTCGACGCCTGGCTCATACATTTTATGATCAGCGATGATTTCAAGCGCCAGCATTTGGATCTCAGGAACATTTTTTTCAACCGCTTTTTCCTTGGTTTCGCTGACAAATAAGATGGCGTCTGGATTTGGTTCAAAATGGAGGGCAACGGCGCAACTGGCCAGCATGCTGATGACGCCGTTGCGCCGGTCGTTGATTTTCATGAAAATATCATGGCTTTTTTTAAATTCCGCTTGGGCACCGGTGAAACCAGCGGAATTGAAAAGATCCCATCCCAATGAACGACGGATATTGCCTTCGCTATATAGATCCTGTATTTTGATGGATAATTCAAGCGCGCTTTGGTGGTGCTGGACCGCGGAGACCAACTCTCCCTGGAAGAACTCAACGTCACCGATATTGTTTTTCATGTTCATGATCTGCAGAGGTTCTCCAGTAACATGCGCCAGAGCGAGCGACTGTTCGAAAAAAGCCAGCGCTTTTTCCAGCTGCCACAACTGCGCATAGATTTGTCCTACATTGCCCAGCGCTTTGCTTTGATTGAGCGGGTCACCGATTTTTTCCGAGAGCGCAGCAGATTCCTCAAAACGCTTCAAGGCCTCATCCATGTTTCCTGAATACATCTGTGCTGCTCCGATCAGGTTCAGACACTTCGCAATATTGTCTTTCTCACCGATCGTTTCAAAAGCAGTGATCGCTTTACGATAAAATTCTACGGCTTTGGCAAAATCACCCATTCGCTCGTAGACACTGCCGATGTTCATCTGGCCAATGGCGATCTCTCCATGCAATCCAATCTTTTGACTTAAAGATAACGCCTGTGCGTAATGGTCAAGCGCCTTCGTTAGTTCACCCGATTGCAGAAAAAGATGACCAAGATTGTTTATGGCCTGAGTTTGGAGCCCGGTATCGTCGATCTTGTTGCCGATCGATTGAGCGCGGCTCCAGTAAGCAAGCCCCTTTTGGGGAATACCGAGTTCATGATAGATAATGCCAATATTATTAGCAGCCATGCCTTCATCCTTAGGACTATTGATTTCCCGGGCGAGTTTCAGGGACTTTTTCTGACTTACGAGTGCTTCCTGCAGTCTGCCTGATATCTTAAGGACCCATCCCTGTCTGCGCAGCACCTCAAGCGCGTCTTTCTTTTCATCGGTCGACAAATCTTTTTTCTTTAACAACGCGAGCGCATTTTCAAAAAATGATAGGGTTTCTTTTAAAGCGTAAAGGTGATAGGTTTTATCAGCCGCTGCTTTCAGATAGTATATTCCTTTACGTTCATCGGTGGAAAGCGAAAAATGATGGGCTAACTCCTCAAGGTGTTCCGTTATCCGCGATGATTGCACGGATTCCACCTCGTTGCCAATAAGCAGATGGAGTTCTTTGCGGCGTTTCCGCAGAAGAGAAGAGTATACAACCTCATATGTCGTGGAAGCGGAGAATTCGTAGGCGTCAGCAGTCGCTCCGCGCGCCAGCAGGCCATCAAAGTGCTGTAGTTTATCAAGATAAGGCGACAGTTCATGATCCGGGATCTTAAGGATCGCCGTCAGCAGTCCGCGGTTAAAGGTTTTACCGATAACCGATGCGTATTGCAGAATGCGCCTTTCCAGTTCGGTCATTCGGTCAATTTGGTCAAGTATGAGGGAGGAAATGGATTCCGCGATCTCAATGGTCTTAAAACGCTCGGTCGCGACATAGCCATCTTTGGTCCTGCGGAGAGCGCCCTTCTTGAGCAGCAGCCTTGTAACTTCCGCCGCGAACAGAGGATTCCCGCTGGATTTTTCGTAGACAAGCGCGCTTACAGCATCGGGAATATTCTCACCCTGAAGAGCGACCTGGCAGAATTCCCTGGTTTCGTTTGGCGACAAATTCTTAAGCGCCAGGGCTTGGCAGTATCCAGACTGGAGCCAGGGAAAAGCGTAATCCGAGCGGCACTCGAACAAAAATAATATTGGCGTATCCCGCTGGATCTCCTTCAGGAAATAATCGATCAATTCCATGCTCGTCGGATCAGACCATTGGAGATCTTCGATCCGGATAAAGACCTCGTTATGTTCAGCCTCGGTTTGAAAGATATTTTTTAGTGCCCTGAATATTTTCTTTTTTACTTCTTCGGGCGGTTCATTTTTTGTCTGGTCATATTCAAAGCCGATCAAAATACCGATATAAGGCAATATATCTTTCAGGTCAAGATTTCGATTCTTTAGCGCCAGGCTGACTACAATTCTTTTTTCCTCATCGGACGATTCCGGTTTGATACTGTACAATGCGTTCAGCAGGCTGGTGATCATCCGATACGGTATGCTGGATTCGTATGGCATGCACCTTGCGGTCAGCACCGTGTATCCACTGGCTGCAGCCATTGACTCGTTCTCCACGCCCAGCCTCGTTTTGCCGCTGCCGGGATCGCCGATGACCGGCATGATAAGCAGATTCTTCTGTTTCACCTTTTGCAGGGCGTCTTTGATCTTTTGCAGCTCTTCGCGCCGGCCCACCAGTCTGGTTTTGATCGTCACCGGCACGCTGCGGTGTTCTTGCATTGATTTTACCAGGTAATTGATGACCGGTTTCTTCTTGCCTTTGACCTTTACCGACGGCATTTTTACTGCTTCCGCGATATCGGCAATATGCTCATAGGTAAAATTGCTAATGATGATCTCGCCGGCTTTTGACACGCCCTCCAGACGGGCAGCCAGATTCACCGTGTCGCCGATAACGGTGTACTCCATACGGTCTTCGGACCCGACATTGAGGGCAACCGCCGGTCCGGTGTTGACCCCGATGCTCATCGCCAGCGGCGAGGCAAAGTTCTTTTCGCTGTTGAACCTGCTCATTTCCTCCTGCATCTCCAGCGATGCCCGGATCGCGCGTTCCGGATCATCATGATGTGCGACGGGCGCACCGAAGAGCACCATCAACGCATCGCCAAGGAATTTATCAACGCTGCCGCCGTATTTGTGAACGATCCTGACCATGCGCGTGAAAAACTCGTTGATGACGCTTGCTATGTCCTCGGCATCCATGGTTTCGGATAACGCTGTGAACCCTGAGAGATCGGCAAAAACAACCGTGATATTTCTGCGCTCGCCGTCGATCCTTTTGGAATAAGGATCGACCTTGATCTTTTCGATCACGCGTGCGGGCAAGTATCTTTTATACGCCTCGATCAGATGTCGTAGATAATCCAGTCTTTTTGACCGTTCATCAGGACCGTGGTAACCATCGGTCAATTCGCGTATGAACTTTTCAATATCCTGGTTTTCAGCCATGCTGAATTGTATACAATCCAGCGGGAAGGTCAAGCATAAGCACCTTTCTTAGTCATTGCGAGGAGTTCCGCAGGAACAACGAAGCAATCGCGGAAAAATGACAAAGCGAACCTGCGCTTGACTGGTCAGGCAAAAAGGGTATAATGATACTTCATAAGTTCGAAAGGAGAATCCGATGATCAACATACTGCTATTTTTGACCTGCGTGCAGCCTATTAAGGTCAATGAATACATCCTTGATAACGGCCTGAAATTACTGATTTACGAAGATCATTTCGCGCCGGTCGTCGCAACGCAGATCCATTACCGGGTCGGCTCGTATAACGAGCCGAGCGGCAACACTGGTATTTCCCATCTGCTGGAGCATATGATCTTTAAAGGAACAAAGAAATACGGTCCCAAGGTCTATGATGAGATGATAAAACGGTCCGGCGGCGAGGAGAACGGTTTTACGTCAACACACCAGACCGCTTATTTCGCCAACCTTAATAAGGACCGTTACTCGATCGAACTCGAAATGGAAGCCGACCGCATGCAGAACAGCCTTATCGACGCGACCGAATTTGTGCCGGAAAAGGGTGTGGTAATGGAGGAACGCCGGCTTGGGGAGAACGATCCATATGGCTCCTTTTTTGAGTTGATCGATCTGATGAGCTACACAACGCATCCTTATCGCAACCCGGTTGTGGGATACATGCAGGACCTTGAGCGGATCACCCGCGACGATGTATACAAATGGTACAAGAAGTACTATAACCCCGCAAACGCGATTATCGTCGTCAGCGGCGATGTTGATCCGGCACAGGTCCTGGAACAAGTGGAAAAATATTACGGGCATATCAAAGGCATAAAGACGGGCGAGCCGGTCTTTCACGAACCGCCTCAGCATGGCGAGAGGGTCTTCAAGTTCAAACGCGATGTCATGGTTCCGGCTGTCTGTTTCAACTACCATACGGTGTCCATGAACCATAAGGATTCGTACGCGCTTGATGTATTGGCGATGATACTATCCGAAGGGCGAAGCTCGCGTTTTGAGAAAAAACTGGTGAGGACAAAGAACTGGGCGACCCGTGTCAACGCTTATCCAAACCATGCCAAATACGAAGGCACGTTCACTATCTTCGGGGTTCCACAGATCAGTATCGATATCGATACGCTGCGCAATGGTATTGATGATGAGATCGGGCGGTTGCAGAGTTCGGGCATAACCGACGAGGAACTTGCAAAAGCGAAAACGAGTGCCCTTGCTCAGGCGGTGTATCTTCTTGATTCGCCGACCGGTATCGGCTACTACCTCGCTTATTGGGAAATAACCGGCGGCGGCTGGCAGGGCATAAACACCTATCAGGAGAATATCCAAAAAGTGACCAGAGACGATGTCCAACGGGTTGTCAATACTTATCTGATCGAAGATAACCGGACGGTCGGATACCTGCTGCCGCAGGGTGGGGGTGAATAATGATACCGGCCATTATGATCAGCGCGCTATTCTTGAACGGTTTTGCGATCGAACAGGATACATTGTCCAACGGTCTTGTTATTATGACCATCGAAGCGCACAAAATACCGCTTGTCTATGGTAAGATACTGATCAACGCCGGAAGCGTGTTCGATCCATCGGGAAAAGAAGGCATCGCCAACGTTACCGGCGAACTTTTGACGCGGGGTACAAGTAACCGCACCGCGGATGAACTTTTTGACGCGATCGAGTCAGTCGGCGGAGATCTCAACGCTTTCACGGACGAGGATTACTCAGGGATCTCGGGTCGTGTGTTGAGCAAGGACCTGGAACTTTTCATTTCGCTCATGGCTGATTGCATCATGAATCCGGTTTTTGATCCTGCTGAAGTGGCAAAGATCACACGTGAAGTTGCATCCCAGATAAAGGCAGATAATGACGACCCTTGGGTGGTCGGCGAAGGCAAGATGAGAGAGCTAATATTCGGTCCGCACTCTCTGAATCATGTGCCTTACGGGTTTGAGAATTCGGTAGTGACATTAAAGCGCGAGGACATCGGTGATTTTTATGGTTCTTTCTATTCCCCCAACGAAGCTTTCGTCGTGCTGGTCGGTGATTTTGACACGCCGTCGATCCTGGCGACGCTGGAAAAGTATTTTGGCGCCTGGAAAATAAGGTCGGTAAAACTCCCCGAATGTTTTGCTGCGCCGCTGATACCGGCAATAGACCGTCCTAAAGGGTTGATCGTCAAACGCGATATTTCGCAGGCGTATATCTTTCTCGGGTTCGCCGCGAGCGGTTATTATTCAAAAGATTGGATACCGACCAGGATCATGAATAACATCCTGGGCGGCAGCGGTCTTACATGCCGGATCTCCGACGCGATCCGCGAGAAGAAGGGACTTGCATATTCGGCGGGTTCGTATTACGCTCGGTTCGGGGAGGGCGGTTTTTTTGAGGCCTACGTGCAGACAAAAAGGGAAAGCGCGACTGATGCGATCTCCACGCTGGTTGGGGAGATCGCCGGGATGCAAAAGGGAGCGATTAAGAAAGAACTTGATGATGCCAGGAATTTTTATATTGGGCATTTCCCGCTTACTTTCGACACTTACCGCGAACTTGCCGATTTTGCCGCGCAGATCGAAATAGAGAAACTCGGCCTGGATTATGCTGAAACATTCCCGCGGACCGTGGAACAGGTCACCTTGGACGACATTGAAATGGCAGCGCAAAAGCACCTGTCTCCGGGCGCTTATTACCTGGTCGTCGTAGGCGACCTGGATCCGGAAGATATTGAGGTCGAAGGGATCGATTGGATACGCTGATAGAAAAAAGCTTAGCTTGGTTTGCAGCGACGGATAGCTTTAAAGAACGCTTTTACGATCCGCGGGTCAAATTGACTGCCGGCGTTTTCCTTCAGCCGTCTGATCGCTTCTTTTTTTGACAGCGCCTTGCGGTACGGCCGGTATGTTGTCATAGCGTCATACGCGTCGGCAACCGCAATGATCCTGGCGCCGACCGGGATATTGTGTTTTTTCAACCCGTTAGGATAACCCGTCCCATCGTATTTTTCGTGTTCCGATCTTATAATATAACTTGCCTTTGTCAAATGGTTTATGTCCCTTATCATGTTGTAGCCGATATTTGGGTGTTCTTTCATAAGCTCGTACTCATGTGTTGTCAGTGATGAAGGTTTTGTCAAAAGAAAATCGCTGATCCCGATCTTGCCAATATCATGCAGATAACCGGCGTAGTTCAGTTCTTTCTGCTCGTTCTGGGTGAGACTCAGATGGCGGGCAATCTGGTTGGCATATTTACGCACCCTTTGCGAATGTCCTTTTGTGTACGGGTCTTTGGCTTCGACAGCTGAAACCAGGGCTTTTATTGTTTCGAGATAGCTGTTTTCCAGAGATTCGTACAGCTGGCTATTTTCAATGGCTATGGCTGCGACCTGGGAGATAAGGGTCAGGAGCTTGATATCGTTTTCGTCGAACATATTCGGTTTGTAGCTTTCGATATTTATCACACCGGTCGCAATGTCATAAATCTTTAGCGGTACGCAGACTTCAGACCGTGTTTTTGTGTCAAAAATGAGATAACGGCGCTCTTTCCGCACATCGTTTGACAGGTACGGTTTGCCAGTCATCGCGACGTGCCCGGTGATCCCCATATCCGGCTTTATACGCAGTCGCCGTACCGCCACCGGGTATGGTTTCTCCGCGGCCCGGATGATCAATTCGTTGGTTGTTTCATCGAATAGCAATATGGCCACGCGCTCATAGCCGAAAGTATGCTTAAGGTGAAAGATAATGCGCTTAAAGACCGCTTCAGGGTTCATGATCGAGACCAGTTCGTTGCCGATATTGCAGAGCATTTTTAGATCTTTGATGGTTTTTGATAATTCGGACGTTGTTTTCCTGAATTCCGTTATATCCGCAGCTATTCCCAGCGTGCCGATATATTTACCCTTGTATTTCAACAGGCTCTCCGTCGTTTTTATATGTACCCGCTCACCATTTTTATCGAGCAGTACCAATTCAAACGGTTTTTTCGTACTGCGGCCAGCGCGGCCCGCTCGGTCCGAAGCAAGCGCGGCTTTCATTGATTCCGGCGCAACCAGTGTGGTAAAATGCTTGCCCACCAGTTCACTCGCTTTAAAGTGACCCATGGTCTCGACATATTTGTTGACATACCTGATATATCCCCGGTCATCGATGATATAGATCGCTTCCTTGATATTATGAAGGAATTCTCGAAAGTAGCGCTGGATGATATCTTTGAGACTGGTGTCTATGGTCTTGAAATTCCCGGGCATTATTTATATTCTAGCGATTTAAGTCTCAATGTCAAGACAAGAACACTTTTTTGTCATTGCGAGGAATCCTTTTTCTTTCTGTCATTGCGAGGAGCGCAGCGACGCGGCAATCCAGGATAAAAGAAACAACGGGGATTGCTTCCCCTCGTTCTTCGGGACACCAGTTATCCCCCCCGCCCCCGTATCGAGTACGGGGCAGGCTCTTGCCCTCCCTCCCACAGGGACACCATTCATTGCAATTCATCTATTTTTTCCACGTTGCCTCGAGGGGGGAGGAAAAAGGAGGGGATGTAAGGTGGCGCACAAAGAATGCCCGCAATGACCAGCTTGTTGACAGAAGTCATATTATCGGTATAGTTTATCGGCAATGTCCTGGATCGATATCGTTATGCTGATTCTCTTTGTGGTATTGATGGTCCACGGAGCGATCACCGGTCTGATCAGAAGCTTGTTCGACCTTGCAGGAATAATCGTAGGTTATCTGCTGGCGATCAATTTTCACAACATTTTGAACATCCCAAAATACATCGCCATAGTCCTTATCTTTCTGGTCACAGTCATCGCGGTATCTATTGCCGGAAGGCTGCTCTCAAAGCTCATACGGCATACGCCTCTGGGGACTTTCGACCGGCTCGCCGGTGGATTTCTCGGTCTGCTGAAAGCTTATGTTTGCGGATTCGTTTTTCTGATCGCGCTATTGTTGCTGGGCAAATACGACGATGTCATGAAGCAGTCGGCGTTCGGACCGTGGGTCATCAGTAGCGGTGTATATACCAGCAGTTATGTCCTACCCGGGAAATGGTCCGACTGGATAAAAAAGGTGGCGTTTAAAAAAGAGCTTGTTGTCAGCGCACGTTGTCGCCGGTTGTCATGATCGCAGCCCGCAAACATCGTATCATAACGTTCTTATCTGATTTTGGCACGCGTGATTGGTTCGTACCCGCGGTCAAGGGTGAGATCCTGCAGAAAAATCCCGATGCGCTGATCATAGACATCACCCATGAGCTTGCTTCTTTTTCTATACGCGAGGCGGCATTCATCCTTATGAACACGTATCACAGTTTTCCGCCAGGAACTGTTCATCTCGCGATCGTGGACCCCGGAGTTGGATCGCTGCGTCATGCCATTATTGCCTGCTCCCACGGGCATTATTTTGTCGGTCCTGATAATGGGTTGTTTTCCTATATATATAGCGGCAGCACCAGTGTCTACGCGATCAAGGACAAAAAATCCGCCAGCCGGACATTCCATGCCCGGGATATCTTTGCGCCGGTTGCGGCAAAATTGTCCCGGGGGATAGAACCCCATGCGCTGGGTGTGAAATTAAAAAAATTCGTATGCTTTACATTCCCACCCGTCGTCAAAAAAAATCGGTTGGTAAAGGGGGAAGTTGTTTATATCGACCGGTTTGGCAATTTGATCACGAACATACCCAACAACAACATGGTCAGGCAGTTTATTATGAAAGATAGTTACAGGGTACCCGTCGGATCGCACTATGGGCAGGTAAAACCGGGAAGGCTTATCGCGCTGCGCGGCAGTGCGGGATATTACGAAATAGCGTCGTACCAGGGGAATGCCGCACGCAAGACCAGCGCGGGGATCGGAATGAAGGTAGTCGGGTATTTGTGACACACTTTCCGTCATTGCGAGGAGTCCCGCATCCTTCAGTGTTTTTTAATGCCAAGCGGGAGACGAAGCAATCTCGGATAAAAGAAACAACTGGGATTGCTTCGCACAAAGATCGCTCGCAATGACAAATTGGACTGGGATTGCTTCGTCCGCCATACTACCTGGCGGACTCGCAATGGCAATGTTCTTGTTGACATAACTCAGAAATTGGTTAATATTAACGACATGAGAAAATACCTGTGGTTATGCGCTGTTGTTGTGTTATACTGCAACAAACTGCCTATTGGTGATGATGAAATGAACCAGCGGGGTGGTTTTGAAGGGCAGGTCCTTGAACTGCAGACCATAAATTCTTTCACCGAGAACAAGAAGATCGCATTGGGAACGTCAGGCAACCTTGTCATTGGCAAGGGAGACAACTACGAGTCTCACATTATTTTGAAGTTTACGTTCTCGGACACGTCCTTCGAGGGACTTGACGAAATCAAACTTGTTATGCGGATAAACAGCTCGTTTGACAATGATACGGTACCGGTGGGGATACACATCCTTACCAATTCGTTCACTGAAGATGAAGCAACCTGGGAGAAAAGGTCCAATACCGCAGGGTGGGATTCTGCCGGCGGGGACTATGAAGAGCAACCCCTGCGGAACGGTGTCATCATAGGCGATTCGATGGTGGTCTACTTTAATTATGTCGAATTGAACCGCATCAAAACGGCCCAGGGTATAATCCTCATACCTCAGGATTCGGGGTTCGCCTACCTTTATTCGCGCGAAGGAGGACATGCCACCACCTTTCAACTTGTCAAAAACGGCGAGGTTGCTGTCTACAGCACCACTGGTGACTGTCACGTTCTCAATGGACCCCTCCCATTCTATGTTGAGAACTGGATCGGTTCCGGGATCGCTTCGAGAAATTTCATTATTTTCAACTATGACAGCACGCTGGCGGATAAACGGGCGATCTACGGGGAATTGCGCTTCACGTTTGACAGCTTCTTTTCCCGACTTGATTCAGTCGAGATCGGCGTCAAGGAACTGAACGAACACGCGTCCGGGTTCGATACAGAATTGGGTCCGCTGATCGCATTGAAAAGCGTTTCCGTTGATGACACAATATGCACGATCGATATCGTGCACTATGTCCAGCGAATGATCGATTTCCCGGATTCTAATTTCGGATTATGCCTTTACATTACGCCAGAAAACTACGATCTGTCAACGGTCAAGATAACTGATGGTTCATTCCGGCTGAAGGTCGGTTATCTTTCGCCTCCCGAACCGCGAGACTGATAGAATAATATGATAACCCTGCTTTTCCTGGTCCTTACCGGCGCCTCTGTTTTTTCTCTTGGTGGTATGGGCGAAGACCAGAGCGTTTTCCGCGACGATTTCGTCCGCCGTTTGAATAACGCTCAAATCGGTTTCTCGCTAAGACCGGAGTTCGAGATCCTGAACGAGAGCACGGATTTCCGAGGGTTATTTTGGACCAATCCGTTCGTTTTTAACCTAAAGATCCCGGTGACCAGCACGATCGTCGCGTCGGTCGGTAACCAGGAACGGTTCAATCAGGCTTTCGATACGTATCTCGAGAACGATCAGCTGAACGTACACCTGGTGAGCGAAGGCGGCGTCGAAGAAATATATGGACAGATCAATAACCGGATCGGGACTGCCGGCGAGTCCGGAATACCGGTGGCTGAGGTTTATTTCCGTGGTTCCTATCTTTTTGGCGGGACCCGCGAGATGTGGACGTACACCATCAGCGATTATTCGATCGCCGACACTTTCGTCTATAAATACCTTGGGTGCGTGTTTGGTGGCGGCGTTTCCGTTTCGATCCTGTCGTGCGCGTTTGAAGGTCTTGGGTTCCTTGACATGGATATGAACAACAGTGATACAGCATTGTCCAAGGATCTGCCCGAACGTTTATCGATCGGATTGCATCCCAGCATGAATGAATATCAGATTGATCTGGTCTATGAACATCCATTCTGGTCCGATTCGGGTTTTCGGTCGGTTAACCGTTTTTTGGCTGGGATCCATAAAAATTCCATTGGCATTGCTTATGCGTATAATCCCTGGTACATCCCTGGCGTCACCGAACACAGGCTCGCGTTAAACAGCAGATATAGTTTTAAGGGCCTGGGATTTGGCGAACTTACGGTATCAGCGGCAATCCGGAACAAGAATTCGATCAGGGAGATCGCCATCGTTCCTGAATTGAAATTTGTGATCGAGGAAATTTTCGCCCGCAGAAAAAAATAATGAAAAAAAATAAGATCCTGATCCTCGACGACGAGGAAAGCCTGATCAAATGGCTTTCTTACGCGCTGGGAGAAAAAGGATTTTTCGTTTTTGCCACCACCGAGCCGAACGAGGCGCTTGCCCGGCTGCGCGCGGAAAAGTTCGACTGCATTATCAGCGATATCAAAATGCCGCATATCGATGGTTTTGCTTTTTTGAGAAAAGTGAGATCGATCTATCCTTCTGTTCCCGTCATCTTTATAACCGCCTATGGATCCATGGAATCAGCGATAAACGCGCTGCGGGACAAGGCCAGCGATTATATCCTGAAGCCGTTCGGGATCGAAGAGATCCTGGTCAGGATCCGGGCCAATCTGACCGGTGATAGACCGGCATTGACCCATATAATCGGCGAAAGCCGGCAGATCAAAAATATCCTTTCGCTGGTGGACAAGATAGCGGCTACCGATATCACGGTTTTAATCCTTGGCGAATCGGGCACCGGCAAGGAGCTGATCGCTCACGCCATCCATGACCGCTCCAAGAGGGTGAAAAGAAGCTTTGTCAGCTTATCATGCGCGGCCCTGCCCGAGACACTCCTGGAGAGCGAGCTCTTCGGGTACAGGAAGGGCGCTTTTACCGGTGCTGTGGGTGATAAGGATGGTCTGTTCATGACGGCCGACCAGGGCAGTTTTTTCATGGATGAAATAGGTGACACACCCCAGACCATACAGATGAAGATTCTGCGATTGCTTGAAGAACAGGAAATAACTCCCCTGGGGTCAACGCAACCCGCAAAAGTTGATGTCCGGCTGATTGCCGCGACCAATAAAAATTTGCTGGAAGAAGTTAAACTCGGAAATTTCAGGGAAGACCTGTATTACCGGTTGAATGTCATTCCCATAGTCCTGCCGCCTTTACGCCAGCGCAGGGATGATATCATAATGCTGGCAGAGCATTTTTTGTCCTCGATCTGCAAGCGCGAGAACATCGGGGAGAGAAAGCTGTTAAAAACCACGGTCGAAGCTTTGCACGACTATGACTGGCCGGGTAATGTACGGGAACTGAAACACGTGATCGAAAGAGCGGTTATCCTGACGGATTCGTTCTACATAAAGCCTGAGCATCTTGCGCTGCAGACGGCTAAAAGCAAGAGCCTTGACGAGATCGAAGACACCGAGATCCAGCGGGTGCTTGCCGAATGCGACGGGAACATGACCGAGGTGGCGAAAAAACTGGGCATCAGCCGGGCGACCCTGTACCGGAAAATACATAGTAAATAACCGAAATGGCTTAATACTAAATGTAGTCGCACCTTTTAAGGTGTGTAAAAATGAACGCAGGTTTAAACCTGCGGCTACCTGTAACATTAAAAAATTAAGACGTTAGTAAACGGAATAACTTGATAGCCTACAACCTATATCGCAAACCTAAAGGTTTGCCCTACAAAAAATGTTGACATAATGCAGGGCAAGGTCATGACCCCGCACAGCGGGGTTTCAACCTTGCAAATTTTTTTTTGGGGGGGCAACGTAGAATATCTATTTTGCGCCGACCTGACAGACCGTAAGAATAATTCCCTTTATACCCAAACCCGAAATTCTGTACATCATCGCCGGACCGCTGGGCGCTTCGGTCCAGGGTACACCGGACAGCGGATCATCTCCTATTGTATTGCTGGCTTCATAGCCGATAATGCCGGTCGGATTGGCGATCAATACCGGCAAGCCATCCATTAAAGCATCGTTCCCGGGATTAAACGGATTCCGAACATTATCACCCATCATTGAATTAGGTCCATACATCGGCTTTGGTTGCAGCGCTACTGCCATGTCTGGTTCTGGGCCGGTATAAGCGGAATTTGCCACGATAATTGTTGTCGTAAGGTCACCAGGGAACATATTGTCCGCCCGGATATGAAAATCTTCAACAATGATCTGTACCGTGTGGATATTCTCTTTTACTGACGCTTCATTTGCCCGGTTTTTCAGCGCCATAAAGTTTGGTATGGCGATCGCGGCAAGGATGCCGATAATGACCACCACGACCATGAGTTCGATAAGAGTAAAACCATATTTTGAGCATTTAACAACATAAGAGGGGGACTTTTGGTCCCCCTCTTTTGCAGTAACAAATGATTGCATCTTATTACTTGGATACACCTGGCGTCATGACAATCGAAAGAGGACCCTTAATGCCTAAGCCGGTAATACGGTACATCATGGCTGCTCCAGCACCGGCTTCTGTCCATGGTGCGCCAGTGACCGGATCGTCAGTTGGTGTATTGCTGGCTTCATATCCTGTTACACCAAGGACTCCGCCTATTGCACATCTGAGATCTTGCAATGCGACGTTTGTAGGCGTGAACACATTTTTCACGTTATCACCGATCATGGAAGTAGCACCATAAGGTGGCAAAAAGGCTGCGGCTACACACATA
This sequence comes from bacterium, assembly GCA_036382775.1. Taxonomy (NCBI): domain Bacteria; species bacterium. Next base: position 116,259 of record DASVHD010000032.1, read on the forward strand.
TTACCTTCAGGACCCATATAGGCCGGGTTCGCAACAATGATTGTCACACCCAGATCGCCCGGATACACGCCATCAGCGCGGTTATTAAAGTCCTCGACGATGGTCTGGAGAGTGTGCATATTCTCCTTTAATGACGCTTCCTTGGCTCTCTGCTGCATTGCCAGGAAGTTGGGGATGGCGATGGCTGCCAGAATACCGATGATCACGACCACCACCATCAGTTCGATAAGGGTGAATCCCCTATTCTTCATTTGTTCCTCCTTTTATTAAATATTCGCTAAATTATGGCGCGAATATCCTTTGTTAATGTCTTCCCTGTTATGTCCCCTTTAAGAAAGGTTCTTTCAACCCACTTTCAGTCAATGGCCCTGGGACATAAGAGCCTATTATGTAAATAATACACATAATTCCCACTTTGTCAACCCTTTGATTTCAAGAAGACTGAAATCATCGATTACGGTGATATTAATAATCAGCACTTCTTGATTTTCAAAGATCATGGCTTAGTTTTAAGCCTTTTACATCTACCTTATATATATGCAAAAGGCATGCCAGTATTGGGCTGTAAAAGTATCGATTTTTAATGATATTTTATCTTGCAAGTGTCTCATATTAAAAAAGTGTCTCAAAATGAGACGTTTAAGTCTCGAAATGCCCTGTCATTCCGTGCATGCTTGTCCTCTGACTTGATCAGGGGGAGACGGGATCCAGATATGATAAATAATGGATTCCCGCTGGAGTTTATTCCTGCGAAGGCAGGGGCGGGAATGACCATTAACCAGTTTTAGCTACTCTTTTTGCCATGTTGATCTAACTTTTCCGCTTCTCAGCACATATTCAAATTTTTTTCCGTGCGGCTCTAAGGGAATTTTTTTGATGATCCCGGCGGTCACCAGTTCTCGCAAGGTTATCGGAGCTCTGCCAGTCTGTTTCTTGAATATCTCTGTTTTTCTCTCAATTAATTCAATATCCCGCAGCATTTTGATCTTATCTATATAGTAAACAGCGATCCCGCGTTCAACCTTATCACGGGAGTTATTGTAGATATCCAACCAGATAGCAAACGCGGATTCAAGATCGCCGATCTTATTATACAGCGTGAATGCTGCCCAGCGCTTGATATATTCTGGCGCGCCCGGCTTCTGACTGGCGAGACGGAAATAGGCCTCTGCAACGTTATAATCAACCAGAAAAACATAATGGATAAAGCCATAAGCAAAGGGGTAGCGCCAGGCAAAAGGGTTTTGCGCCATGCCTTTTTTAAGCAGTTTTTTCGCTTCGTCCGGCTTTTGGGCATCGTGTGTGAGCATTAAAGCACCCAGGGTATAAGCGTGGTCAAAATCGGGATCCAGGGTCGTTAATATATCCAGGATGTGATACATCAGATCGTACCGCCGGTCGGTTATCCGGTGCTCGCCGTAATACTGGATGAACCGCAACCAGATAATATCGGCGAGCGGCGCGTAGTAACCAAGGGACAGAACCCTGACCGCAAGCCCTGATGGGAAGTACATGAGTTCGCCGATTAACTCGTGAGGCGAACGTGATATGTCGATTTTGTAGGCGAAGCTGGCGATGAGCGCCAGGAAGATGATGATGTAGATAAATCGCTTAACCATAAGTTATTCGCTGAGAGCGCAGAAATATCGCAGAAAACGCGGAAAAGAACGCAGAAAACACTTTTCTTTTCTGTCATTGCGAGGAACGCAGAGACGAAGCAATCTCGAAAATAGGAAGAACAGCTGGGATTGCTTCGCACAAGGATCGCTCGCAATGACGGCCTTTTTTGTCATTGCGAGCGATCCCGCTTCCATATCAGGTTTATTATAAGGCTGGAGACGAAGCAATCTCACTTTTATAACTCCTCATACAAATCCATTAATTTTGGATTCAAAGTACTGATTAATTCTGTTTTTCTTTTTCTTGGACCGCCCTTGATCTGTTTTTCCCGTGTAATGGCATTATATACATTATCATATACTTCATAATATAATAGTTTCGTTATGTTATATTTTTTAGTAAAACCATCGATTAACTTATTTTTGTGTTCATAGACTCTTTTTTTCAGATCATTTGTCACACCCGTATAAATGACAGTATTATTTTTGTTTGACATCAAATAAAGATAATATTGCTTAGAATTAGTCATTATATTTTAAAACTGAGATTGCTTCGTACAAGGATCGCTCGCAATGACAGAGGAACGGACTGAGATTGCTTCGCAAGAAGAACGCTCGCAATGACGAAGGAACGGCTGAGATTGCTTCGCACGAAGAACGCTCGCAATGACATATTGGCTCTCTGCATCCTTACTTGAACTCGCGTCTTTCGAACACGATCGTCGTCACGTACAGCAAGAACACCGTGTAGATCAGTCCGTAGCATATTGAGAAAAGGATCTGGTCGGCGTGGAGAGGTAAATTATGCACGAATTCCAGCCGGTAATTGAAGTTCTCAAGATTGGGGAGAAGGTAGTAAAAAAGCAATGATAAGTATTTTATAAAACCTGTGGCGGTCTGTTCGGCAAAAAGCTTGATGTCCGGCGCGGCGTGACCAATAACAAAAACTATCACGGCGCCGATGGAGGAAAGCGCGGGCGTGGAAAATGATGAAAAGAGCAGCAGGATGCCCGATAGAACCATTATTTCCAGTAATTCGAAAGGGATATTGGCCAAAAGTGACAGAGCCGGTCTTCCTTCATTGATAAAGATGATGATCTGCTGGATGATCGCCATACCCAGTTGCAGGAGTATGATCAAGATCACGAGTCCCAGAAATTTGCCGATTATGATCTCGAGTCTCCTTACCGGTCGGGCCACAACCGTGTAGATCGTGCGGCGCTCGATATCTTTGTAGATCAAGGCCGAACCAATGATGATCACGGTCAGCACGCCCAGCAAAGAGGAGATTCCCAGGCCGAAATCACGGATGAGCTTAACGGATTCGCCAAGCGCGAACGGCGTCATGAAAAATGATGCGATCAATAGAATAACGCTGAAAACGACAAGGATCAGCAGCACCTTCTGGCGAAGGCCTTCCTTCAGAGTATTTTCCGCGATCGCCCAGATCCTATACATTGGTTGCTTCTTTCGGTTTTGACTGTACCTGCTGCATGAACCATTCTTCCAGGGATATTTCGTCGGTTTTTGTGCCGCGTTTCAGCAATTTGTCGAGCGAGCCGATTTTCAGGATCTCGCCTTCTATGATTATCCCGATCCGGTCGCAAACAGCTTCAGCATCGGGTAGGATATGCGATGAGAAAAATATCGTCGTGCCTTTATTCTTCTGCTCGAGTATTATGTCCTTGACCTCCTTGCGGCCGATTGGATCAAGGCCGGTCAGCGGCTCGTCCAGCACCAGCAATTTTGGATCACTGATCAATGCCTGCGCGATACCGATGCGCTGGAGCATGCCTCGTGAATATTTTCTCAAGGCTACATCGCGCGATTTACTGAGTCCAACTTTCAGTAGCAGGGTAATTATTTTGTCCTTATAATCCCGGCAGTTTGCCAGCAGGGCATGATTTTTCAAGAACTCATATCCGGTCAAGTGGTCATAAAAATATGGTGATTCCGGGAGGAATCCCATATTTTGCCTGACATCAATGGACTCAATGGAGCTGCCCATAACAGTGACTGCTCCGGTATCGGGACGAAGCAGTCCGGTTATTATCTTTATCGTGGTCGTCTTACCGGCGCCGTTGGGTCCCAGGAAGCCAAAAATCTCACCGGGATAGATCTCCAGCGAGATGCCTTTCAGGATTTTCTTCTTCTTTGTCCAAAAATGCGCCTGAAACGATTTGTGGACGTTTTCAAGCTTGAGGATCGGCTCCATGCGTTTAATTATATCCAGCCAAGGCCTTTTGTAAAGAAGTTAATGTTTTTTGTCATTACGAGGAGTTTCGAGTTTATCGAGGGACGACGAAGCAAACCAATATATAGCAGAAAACAACTGGGATTGCTTCGCACAAAGATTGCTCGCAATGACCATCACTTTATCACTGCGATGAATGCTTGTTTTCCGTCATTGCGAGGAGCGTTGCGACGAAGCAATCTCATCTTTTATAAATCTTCATATAAATCATTCCATTTTGAATTATTCTTGTTTATTAGATCCGTTTTCTTTTTTCTGGAACCACCTTTTATTTGTTTTTCGCGCGAAATCGCATTGTATGAGTCTGCTAAAATTTCGAAATATACTAATTTAGAAATATTGTATTTTTGTGTAAAACCTTTAACCATTTTGTTTTTGTGCTCGTAGATTCTCTTTTTTAAGTCATTTGTGACACCGACATAAATTGTGGTGTTATTTTTATTCGACATAATATAGATATAGCATTGTTTTGGTTTGTTCATTTATTTTCACAATGGCTGGGATTGCTTCGCACAAAGATTGCTCGCAATGACGAAGGAACGGCTGGGATTGCTTCGCACAAAGATTGCTCGCAATGACAATCGAAACGAGGATTGCTTCGCACGAGGATTGCTCGCAATGACAAAAAAGAATGTAAAAAAGAAAGTTACGGTATCAATACCGCCGCGGCGATGACCGTGGTCCAGAGCCCGTACTTATCGCCAATGGCGGTTTGCGTCATATTCATGGTTTTTACGATCTTGGTGGATATTTTCCACAATTCTTT
>DASVHD010000033.1 GCA_036382775.1 bacterium
TACCTGGAAACCCCAACCGTACTCCATGACCACGCTGCCGGTCAAACCACCCACATACCACTTCGGCGAAAGCAGCTCTTCATTGTTACTGATATTCCCGCTGCCCGCATCGTCATCCGAATAGTAAGCGTAGTAACTGCCGTAATCCGGCGGCGTGTACGAACCCATATCCGAGGTCGTACCAACAACCCACTGATAGGCGTCGCCGTTGCCGTTGACCACGGTCCAGCCCGAAGGCATGCTGGCGCTGGCAAAGGGCTGTACCTGCAGCGTCTCCACGACCACAGAACCAGCCGCCACTAAAACCACGCTGTCGCCCTGGATTACGGTACTGTTGAACGTGTTGAACCCGAACTGCGCCGCGGTGGTCTGATACCAGGAACAGGTATTGGCAGGAAGACTAGTATCGACCGTGAACGACCGTGATGTTGTGTAACTCGTCCAGTACCCGGAACCCGATGGATCCGTGCACTTCACCTTCCACCAGTAGGTCGAACCGTTGGCCAGGTTGAACGGGAAATTGAAATTAACAATGGCCCCGCTCGCGTAATTGGCCGTGGTCGAGCTTTCCGGACTGGCAAAGGCCGGATCCGTATCCCACATTACCCGGTACCGGATCTGGTCACCGTCGGGATCCGTGGATGTGAACGTCAAAGCCGGGTTGAGGTCGGGCAAACGGCCGAAATCCAGCGGTTTGGTGACCGTCGGTGTCGCCGGCATGCCCGCATCCTGAACAAGCACGAAAGATTCATAAGGCTTGTAATCGTGTTTGGTGACCGTCACCCACATCGTATCTCCGGGATTCGTGGGCGATATGCTGAGCGATACATTGCCGCTGGCATTGGTATATGCGGCCGCGTGAACCTGTGGCGTTTGAGTATATATCCAAACGCACACGAGCGCGTCCTGCAAATTCGTTACGCCGTCATTGTCCTTCACGTTGACGGCGAAGCTCGTGGGTGACGGCGGCACGAATGGATCATGGGTCACTTGCAGTGTATCCGGGATATCGGTCCAGGTATCGAGCGAAGGATCGTTGAATACGTGGTAAGCCTCGAAATAGTATCGCTTCATCGATGAACCCGTGTGATTTTCTATCCAGTATAATCCCCATTGCGTATAACGGCCGCGCTCATACATGCGGCCGGGGATGCTGTCGGTATAGACCGCGTCAAAATAACGGCGCTGCAGCCAGTCATCTTCGTCCCAGTAGGTCGAAGGCACGCTACCGTAATAAGACAACCCACCCTTGCCGGCGATCCGGTCCCAGACTTCGCCGAAGCAATTGCTGCCGTACTGATAATCACCCGCAAGACAGCAATGACCGGCAGGCATCGAATACATATCTAGATTGGTCGTTCCGTTAAGCTCGGGGATCGTGAAATCGCCGCTTGAACTGATCGCCCAGTAGGTCTGGCTGCCATGTGCCGTGTAAACGCACCATGCCGTACCCGCGTTGATCCGGGCAACGATCCTGGCTTCCTGTTCGCTGCTGGCAATGACCAGCGTGTCAACCTGGTATCCGTAAGGCAGCATCAGCGCGCGGCAGTACGCGTTAGTGGCGATACCGACGGGCTGATACCCTGCGTCATAACCGGCGATCAAGCAGGCTCTCTTCAGCCACGCAGTCCCAGCGCTCCCGAAAATAGCGCGTTCATACCGGAGCGCTTTATTGATCGAGATATTACCCTCGGTCGTATCCAACACGCAGATCCGCCCGTTGAACATATCGGGCAGGTATCCAGATTCGTTAGTCTCGGCATAATAAAGATCGGTCTGATCGGCCGAAGATGAACCGGTCGCCGACGCCGGCAGCGCGATCGACCCGGAATTCGGGTCACCAATTATCGTCAGGAAGGTCGCCTTGGGACTCTGGAGCCGGATCGTGTCGCTGATCTGCGTTGCGGTCCAGCCCGCGGCATTCCACATGCGTATATTATAGCCCTTCTTCATTTTCCAGTTGCGCAGCTTGTTCGCCAGGGTTAATGCTTGACCATTGTAAAATATGTCATAGTAGATCGGCAGCGGGGGCACGGCCATGAGGTACTCAGGGTAATTCACGACCATTGTCCGGATATAGTGCTCCCACACCGTCGAGTAGTCCCGTACAATCCCCGAAACAGTAGCCGGGATATTTGCGCCGACAAAATCAATTTTTACTTTTATCCGCGTATAAACCCTGATCTTACCTTTTACGGGATTGTATTGCACGGGGTAAAATTGCACGGTCGCCAGCCGATGGCCGCGCGCCAATCCGCCACCTTCAAATAAACCAGTAAGCCGCTCTGGATAGAAAGCATCTTTTGCATACGTAGCTTCGTTAAGAACGAAGTTTGCCGTGGCGCCCTCTGTCTTCGGCACGCTTGCAAGAGCCGGCGCGATCCGCTGATCGATACCGAGCTCAGCCAGGCTGTATTCATTGTAATCCGAGCTCAGGATCTGAACCTGTATCTCCGCGCCATGGGGCACATCCAGCACCGCGGTCACCATGGGCAGTTTTGGATTGCCGATCTCACTGAGAAAAGCATATTCATCTATCTTCAATACCGTGAACCGTTCTCTGCCCGTATCGGTCATTGTTGCGGCATCGTAATCTGATGCCTCCGCGCCAAAGATATCGACATCAAGCGTAACCGAATTGTCAAGCTGCGATTCGACCTTGACTTCGGTTTCCCGTATCGCCCTGTCGCCAGTGAACGGGATCCATGCCGCCTGCACGAACGAACACAGCGCGAGCATGACGATCACCGGTTGTGCGATCATCAAGACCCTTGTTTTCATCAAAGCCTCCTTAGCTTTTTATAATAATGAAACTAACTATTATTTTCGAGCTAATCGCCATAAGCCATTAGCCAAAAACCGTAAAAATGGGGAGGGGGCCCAAAAGGGGGTTAAAAAATAGGAGGTGTCTTATTGGGCCGCCCTCCAAGCCTTATTAGGACTTAAACCTCGAAATATCGTATTTTCCCGCATGGTTGTAATATAATATTATAATGAATAATGGTTGATTGTCAAGGGTACAATCATGAGACTTGACTTTTGATATTCTTTATGCTAATATATAGAATGAAGTTCCCGAAAGGGCGGCCAATTCTTGAAAACACACGTCTCGAATTCATCAACCTTGACAGCGTGTTAACGGCATCAAAGCGGGAACGAGCCCATAAAATATCGGGTTATATCTCCATTATTTACCCGGATTCCGAAGAGCTTATTTTCCTTAAGCAGGGCGAACCGTTCAATGCCGCCCGCATCAACCAGAAGGAAAGAAAGATCATACCCATCAGTGAAGTTATTGAAAAAGCTAAAAAAGCGACTTCCGGCATCCTTTCAGAATATGCGACCGATGATGTCCTCCTCAATCTGATGATCAGTTCCGTCACACTGGAACCCATCAAGGCGGATGTTGACCTCTCCCGGCTCCAGCTCAAGACCTTCTTGGACAAACTCAAGGTCACGAATTTTGAAGGGTTCATCTGGATCAGGATGGGATTGGACGAGTCGTTCATTCATTTTGGCAAGGGCGCGATCCAGGGATGTTATGTCGCCGGCAGCGCCGAGAAATTGCAGGATGATAACGCGATCATCAATTTTTTATCCAAAGACAATATCCGGATATCGATCTTTGATAAGATCGAAGCCATAACCCTGACCCAGGCTACACCGGCCCAGGTCGAAATGTTCTGCAAGATCTACTCATCCCTGCTCAAATCCTATGCCGTGCCGATCGGCCAGACCATGGTCTTGAAGACCGTCATGATCGCGCGTACAACAGCTCAAAAAGAATTCCCTTTTATCGAGGAATTCAAAATAGCGGCCGATCTGCAACTCAGCGGAAAATTAATAATCGAACCAAAGGTCCTGGCCCGCGGCATGGCGCGGTGGTTCGATCTGATCTTTGAATCATTTTCCACCCTGCTGGGAAAGGAGAGCGAGGTCATTGCCAAAAAGGTATTGAGTGATTACCGGTTCGCTTTGAAATCACTGAATTTCTTCGACTACACAAAGTTAAAAGTTTAATGCCCCTCTATATCGTCGCAACTCCCATCGGGAATCTTGAGGATATCACGCAACGGGCAGCCGCCTTGCTGCGGTCTGCCGACCTCATCGCTTGCGAAGACACGAGAAAGACCTCCGTTCTTTTGCGGCGCTACGGGATCAAAACGCCGTGCCTATCGTATCACGAGCACAATGAAAGAAGACGCACTCCCTACATTCTGTCCCAGCTGCAAGAGGGGAAAACCATAGCACTTGTCAGCAACGCGGGCACACCGCTAATATCGGACCCAGGGTATATCCTCGTAACGGAAGCGATAAAGACAAACGTCGATGTTTATCCGCTCCCGGGACCCTCTGCCCTGCTCGCGGCGCTCTGTGTTTCCGGGCTTCCCATCCATAAGTTCGTGTTCGAGGGATTCTTGCCAAAAAAGAAAGCGGCGCGCCGGAAACTCCTGGCATCACTGAAAAATGAACAACGAACGGTCGTATTCTTTGAATCGCCGTACCGTATAATCGACGTGCTGCGGGATATCCAGGAGATCCTCGGAGAACGGCGGATCGCCGTCGCGCGCGAACTAACCAAGATCCATGAAAGCGTTTATCGCGGCACCGCAAAGACGGTGCTCGAAAACCTTAAGACCGTCAAAGGTGAATTCACGATCATGATCGATGGTGACCATGAATAAGATCAAGGAACTCGGACGCAGATTCTTTGTCAGGCCGGTAGCACGGGTATTGATCGCCGCCCGCATCCATCCCAATTACATAACCGTCAGCAGCCTCTTTTTCGGCATCATCGCGTTTTTCCTGTATTTTCGCGGATCTTTTCTCCTGGCCGCGGTATTCGTTTTTTTATCGGGCATCCTGGATACGTTTGACGGCGAGGTTGCCCGGCGACTGAAAGTTGTTTCCAAGGTTGGCGCATTCCTCGATTCCACGATCGACCGTGTCAACGAATTCCTGGCATACATGGGAATGTTCTGTTTCTATATGAGACATCAGCCATCGGTCACATACTGGGTGCTGGTCGCTATTTTTGGCTCGCTCATGGTCAGTTATACGCGGGCGCGCGCTGAAGGGATCGGCATATCTCCGCAGGTCGGCATGTTCGAGCGGTTCACGCGTCTCGTGTTCATTATCGCCGGTTCGGTGTTCGGACCGGGTATTATGGTTTATGGCCTTATCATCCTCGCGGTGGGAACCATCGGCACAATGATCCAGCGGATCATTTATGTCCTGGTTCACCGCGATCCCGGAGCCTGACCGCGATCACACCAGCAGTGTACAGCAGTGATCCAAGGTCCCGGGAAAGGGTCCTCCTGGTCGGTGTCGGCGACCGCCGCGCTCAACGTTGGTTGATCGCCCGGTCGCTCGAAGAACTTTCCAGCCTGACCCAAACCGCGGGCGGCGAAACGATCGAGAGTTTTATCCAGATCGTACCCCGATACAACCCGGCAACGCTGATGGGGATGGGCAAAGCCCATGAATTCGCCCAGATCGCGCAGCAGCACGCGATCGACCTTTTTATCTTCGATGCCGAGCTCTCCGCCGCGCAGATCAGGACCCTTGAGGAAGTCACCGGCGTGCGAGTGATCGACCGTACGACCCTGATCCTTGATATTTTTGCCAAGCACGCCCGGACCAAAGAAGCTAAACTTCAAGTTGAACTCGCCCAGCTCGAATACCGCCTGCCCAGGCTGGTCGGCACCCGCACGGAATTGTCCAGGCTGGGCGGAGGGATCGGTACGCGTGGCCCGGGCGAAAGGAAACTTGAGGTCGACCGGCGTCGGATAAAAGACCGGATCGCCGTATTGAAGGACTCGCTCAAAAAGATCGAGCGGGCTAAAGCGGTGCAGCGCAAAGGCCGGAGTGGCATGCCGCGGATCGCCGTGGTCGGCTACACAAACGCCGGGAAGTCATCGCTCGTCAACGTCCTGGCCAGGACCAAGCTGTTGACCTCCGAGCACCTGTTCTCAACCCTGGATTCCAACACATCTTTGATGTTCGTGCCGCCGCGCCATCGCATGCTGATCAGTGATACAGTGGGGTTCCTCAGAAACCTACCCCATGGTCTCATCGCATCGTTCCATGCCACGCTGGCTGAAGTACTGGACGCGGACATCCTCATCCATATCGCCGACGCCACTGCCGAAGACCTCGACTCCAAGATCGGGACCGTGGAACAGGTCCTGGAGGAGATCGGCGCGCACGTAAAACCCCAGATCCTCGTTTTCAACAAGATCGACCGGCTGTTCCCGGAGGAAAAGGTCCGCCTGGCGGAAAAATTCCCCCGAGCGCTGTTCGTCTCGGCGTTGGAGAAAACCGGGATGACCGAGCTCAAAGAATGGCTGAAAAGATTTTTCATACCGGATTGACACCGGCATCCGGATAACTAATATTACCCATGCCCGTTTTTCTTTTTACCGACATCGAGGAATCAGCGCAGAAATGGGAAAGGTTCCCGGCATCGATGAAGAGCGCGATCGAACGGCACAACGAGCTCCTGAGATCGACGATCGAAAAGCACGGGGGCGAGATCATCAAGAACACCGGCGACGGATTTTTCGCGGTATTCGAAGGCGGGGCGCCGCTCCAAGCGGCCCTTGACATCCAGACCGGCATCCAGAAGACCGACTGGAAAGAACTCGGCGAACTGCGCGTGCGCGTCGGCATGCACGCGGGGTTCGTGGAAAAAAAGGGTGAAGATTATTTCGGCCCGATCATCAACCGCACGGCGCGGATCATGTCCGTCGCGTGGGGCGGTCAGATCGTGCTGACGCCCCAGGTCAGCCAGGTCGCGGGCCTGCCTCCTCATGCGACGATCGTCGACCTGGGCTTGCACGTCCTCAAGGACCTAAGCGAACCACAGTCTTTGTACGGGCTGCTGCACCCTGATCTGGTGCTTAAGGAATTCCCGCCGTTGCGGTCGCTGTCCCAGCAACCGAACAACCTGCCCCTGCAAACCACGCCGTTCCTCGGGCGCGAAGAAGAATTACCCGACATCACGAAACTGCTGGCCAGCGATACGGTCCGGCTCGTCACCATCATCGGCCCGGGCGGCATCGGCAAGACCCGCCTGGCCCTCCAGGCTGCCGCTGAAGCGATCGAGCATTTCCGCCACGGCGTCTATCTTATCGGACTGGCGCCGCTGGACCGTCCCGAGCTCGTAATCTCGGCGATCGCCAACGCCGTCAAATTTTCTTTTTACAGCGGTAAGGATGAAAAGGAACAACTGTTTGATTTCCTCCGGGAAAAAGAGATCCTGCTTATCATGGACAATTTCGAACATCTTTTATCCGCGGTGACGATCGTCGGCGAGATCCTGAAAGCGGCGGATAAAGTCAAGATCCTCGTAACCTCCCGAGAACTGCTCAATCTCAAGGGCGAATGGCTGATGCAGATCGCCGGCATGAAAGTGCCGTCCGGCGATGCCGTGGATATCGAAGGGTACAGCGCCATCCAGCTCTTCATGTACAACGCGCAGCGGGTGAATGCGCAGGACACCTTTTCCGACGAGGAGAAAAAGTCTATCGTGCGCATCTGCCAGTTGATCGCGGGCATGCCGCTCGGGATCGAGATCGCTTCCTCCTGGTTGCGGACGCTGTCCTGTCAGGAGATCGCGCAAGAGATCGAAAAGAACATCGATTTTCTGACAACTTCCATGCGCGACGTCCCGGAAAGGCACCGGAGCGTGCGCGCCATTTTCGATTACTCGTGGAACCTTATCGGCCCCGAAGAAAAAAAGACCCTGGCGCGCCTTTCCGTGTTCAGGAGCTCATTCGCCCGCGAAGCGGCTCAGGAGATCGGCCAAATATCGCTACCTGCCCTCGTTGCGCTCGTCGACAAATCGCTGCTCCGCAAGAACGCGTCGGGACGATACGAATGGATCGACATCCTGCGGCAGTATGCGTTCAGAAAACTGGCCATGGACGGCGCCGAGCACGATTCAACGATGCAACGCTTTGCCCGTTACTACGCGCAGTACCTGGCGACGCGTCAGCAGGAGATCGATAAAAAAAGTCAGCTCGAGATCATGGCCGACCTCGATCTGGAGATCGAGAACATCCGGGCGGCGCTCAACTGGGCGCTCGAAAAGAACAACCGCCCGGTGATCGTTGATTCGCTGGCCGCCTATGCATCATACACTGCGACCCGCGGTTTCTACCTGGAAGGCGAGCAAAATTTCAAACGGATATGCGAGCTGTTAAAACCAGACGCGGAAAATCTCGCTCGTGCCACAAGCCGGTACGCCGTGTTTCTGACCCGCCTGGGCAATTTTGATAAAGCAAGGGTCTTATTGCACGAAAGTGTCGCTTATTTTCCCAGTCACCGTAATGACCCGGAACTCGCCTACGCCAGCAATGCCGCCGGGAACGTTGAAAATGTGCTGGGGAATTACGATGATGCACTGCCGCATTATAAAACGGCCCAAGACTGCTTTCAGTCGGTCGGGGATAAGTACGGCCTTATCGGCTGCCTGAATAATATCGGCGTCATCCACTACCGCAGGGGTCAGTGGCTGCCGGCCAAGGAAACTTTTCAGAAATGCCTGGCCATGAGCCGGGAACTCGATTTTGAAAAGGGCAAAGCAACAGCCGCCGGCAACCTCGGGCTGGTGGAGATCGAGCTTGGTAATTTCGATGAAGCGGTGAACCTGCTCCAGGAAAGTTTGGAGTTCGACCGGAAACTGCATGACCCTTTCAGCATGGCGAACGCGACGCACAATCTGGGATTTGCCTACAAGGCGCTTGAAATGAACGCGCGCGCGCAGGAATACTATCAGAAAAGCCTGGAAATGCGCAAGATGCTCGGCGACCACCACGGCGTGGCTCTCTCCTACAACAGCCTGGGATCGACCGCGATGGCGCTTAAAGATTACCCGCGCGCGATCGGACTGCTCAACGAAAGTGTCGCTCAATACCGGGCGCTCGGGGACGCGCGCGGCATACTGATGCCGCTGATGAACCTTGCTGAATTATACTGCGTGCTCAAAGATCTCGTGGCCGCATCGGAAAAATTTAGCGAGATCGTGCAGCGTTCCCTCGAGATCCGCGATGCGGGCATGTTCCAGGAAGCAGTGTATGGTCTGGCGAACATCGCCTCCACTACGGGCAAGACCGAAACCGCGGTCATTGCTTTAAATTACCTTACGCTCCAGGAGCATCTTGACGATGACCTGAAATACCGCGTTTCGCAATTACTGGCATCGCTGGAACCGGGTATACCGGCCGATACCAGGCAGGCGCTAACTACGAAAGCATCACGCCTGACCGACGTTGACATGGCGGCACTGCTGAAAGAGGCGAAAACATCCCAGTAACACGAGGCCTGTTTGTTCAATATAAGCGACCTCTCATATAGTATCGGCGAGCGAACGCTTTTCTCCGGCGTGACCGTCACCATGAACCGCCATGACCGTTTTGGCCTGGTGGGCGCCAACGGAACGGGCAAGACCACGCTCCTCCGCATTATTATCGGCGACGTCTCCCCGACCAGCGGCACGGTCTCGCGGCCTGCGACCTTCACCATCGGGTACCTTCCGCAGGAAGAAATGGTGCTGCGCGGCAACACGGTCCTCGATGAAGTGCTCCGCGATTATAACGTCCTCCTGGCGCGCATCCGCGAAATTGAAAAACGCATGGCCGCCGCTCCCCGCGCGACCGAAATCATCCGGGAGTATGAACGAGCCCACGACGAGTTCCATCATCACGGCGGTTACGACTTCGAATCCCGCGCCCGGAAGGTCGCGGTCGGCCTGGGTTTCACTGCCGAGGACTTTGCCCGGGCCGTGGAGCAGTTCTCCAGCGGCTGGCAGATGAGGATAGTCCTGGCGCGGCTTCTCCTGCTCGATCCCGACCTCCTGCTCCTGGACGAACCGACCAACCACCTGGACATCGAATCGATCCAATGGCTCGAAGAGTACCTTGAGAAGTATCAAGGCGCGATCCTGGTTGTTTCGCACGACCGGTATTTTCTGGACCGGGTTTTGAATACCTCCGACGGGATATCGGGTATTTGGGAACTCGATTTCGGTCGGTTCGAGCGCTATCGCGCGAATTATTCCGCGTATCTCCAGGAATCGCAGGCGCGCAAACAACGCATCATCCAGCTTGCCAAAACCCAGCAGCGCAAGATCGTCGAGATCAAGGACTTCATCGCCCGGAACAAGGCGAACAAGAAAAAGGCCGGGGTCGTGAAGAGCCGGGAAAAGTACCTGGAGCGCATGGAGATCATCGAGGTGGAAGCGGAGCGAAAAAAGATCCGGGTTAGCTTTCCGGTCGAACCGATCTTCAGCCGGCAGGTGGTGCAGCTGAACAGCATCAGCAAGGTATATGGCGGCAAAACCGTCCTGCATAACATCAGCACGGTCATCGAAAGGGGCAACAAGATCGCGCTGATCGGCAAGAACGGCGCTGGCAAGTCGACGCTCTGCCGGATCATCGCCGGCATCGAAGAACCGACCACCGGCGAGCGGAAAGCGAGCGACAAGGTTATGATCGGCGCTTTTTCGCACGAGATCATGCTGGGGCTTGACCCGTCCAGCACCGTTATCGAGGAAGCGCAGAAACACGCGCCGCCCCAGATCTGCCAGAACATCCGTGGCTATCTCGGCTTGTTCCTTTTTTCCGGTGATGACGTCTTCAAGAAAGTCAACGTGCTCTCAGGCGGTGAAAAGACCAGGCTGGTCATGCTCAAGACCATGATCAAACCGTCCAACATGCTGGTTCTCGACGAACCGACCTTTCACCTGGACCGCGATTCGGTCGATTCGATCCGGCAGGCGGTCCAATTTTACGAAGGCACGCTCATCTTCGTGACCCATGACCGTGACCTCATCGCTTCATTCGCCGACCGGGTCCTTGAGATCAAGAACGGCGCACTCCTTGATTATCCGGGCGATTTTTCCTATTACCTGTGGAAACGCGATCACCCTGCGGCAGGAGCTGTCCCCCAACCGGCGCTTGCAGGCGCTGAAGCCAAAGTTAAAAAGGAAGGAAAACAATTGACCACAGCCGAGAAGATAAAAAGACAGATCATGGTCAAAGAAGAGCGCCGCAGCAAGCTCCGCGATACGTTCTCCCGGCCAGGATTCATTGAGAACCCCCGCAAATCCAAAAAATTCTTTGAGGAATACCAGCGCCTCTCCGCCGAGATCGAGGACCTGGAGAAACTGCTGGCCGCCCAACAAGATGATGTACCTGTTAAACAGTAAAGACCGATCCGGGATCACTGCCGCCGCGGTCGGCCGGAAAGCTTACAACCTCTTTTTACTGCATGAACATTTCCTGGTCCCCGAATTTGTGGTCATGCCAATTATGGCTTATGATGAATATCAAGCAGGGCAAATGATACCCCGGCAGCTCCAGGATGAACTGCGGGATCTTTTAACAGAATGGTTAAGGGATGGACCCCTGGCAATACGTTCCTCGGCCACGTCTGAGGACCTGCCTGGTCTTTCATTCGCCGGACTGTATACCACTGTCCTCAATGTCCAGACCGCAGATCAGGGACTATCAGCGGTCGAAAAGGTCTGGGCTTCGCTCAATGCCGAGCGGGTCGCCAGTTACTGTAAGAAAATGCACGCGGAGATCGGAAAGATGGCGGTCATTGTCCAGCGCCAGCTGGATCCCGATATCAGCGGTGTGCTGGTGACGCAGAGCCCGTTCAATGTCAACGAGATCCTGATCGAATGCTGTGAGGGTCTCGGCGAAAAACTCGTTTCCGGCGCGATCACGCCTCAACGTTTCCGGATAAAGGCGAACAACATCATTGAACAACCAGATAAACCGATGCTTACCAAAAAGGAACTCGCCGAACTGACCGATGCCGGAAAAAGAATAGAAAAACTTTTCCGCGCGCCACAGGACATAGAGTGGGCGTTTGAAAAAAACAAGTTGTATATTTTACAGTCAAGACCGGTATTCGTATATTCCTCGATCCCGCGCCGGCATTGCACGGTCTGGTGCAACGTGAACGTGCGCGAGACCATCCCTGATCCCGTCTCGCCGCTCATGTGGTCGCTGTTCGAAAAGCATCTCTTCCCCATGATCATCCTTGACTCCTTCAAATTCCCGGTCAGCCGGGAACGGTTCAAGGAATACTCACCGGTGGATAATATTTCCGGCCGGCTTTACTGGAACATGAACAACGCGATCGCCTACGGAAGACCGGTCGGTCCCCTGATAGACACGATGGGGATGGAAAAGAACCTGGACCCGCAGATGGCCACGGCATTAAAGGCCATCGACGTCAAGAAGCTGCCGGAACTGCTCCCCCCTTTCCAGGCCACGATGTACGGGCTGCGATCCCTGCGGCATTTGACCTTCCTGATCGTCATGAGCCTGATTTCACCGGGATCGATAAAAAGGAAATTCGGACATGAGCTTAACAATGAATTCATTGACCGCGTGAAAAAGATCCGGCTTGCCGACGATCTCGCCGATGGTCTGAAAGTGGTCGAGAGCAACATCGCGTTCCCGGATTTCGCCAGCCGGTATTTCACCGGCATATTCCTTAGCATTTTTTACCTGATCTTACTCCAGAAACTGCTCGGCCTGAGAATGGGAACGGCGGGTGAAGCGCTGGCGCGCAGGGCGATCACCGGTCTGATCGATAAAACCGGGGAGATGACCATCGCCGTCGAGGAACTGGCCGCGACCGCGGCAGTAAGAAGGACTGAAACGGGGATTAAAACGCTAAAAGACCTGTATGAGCGCGACACGGAATTCAAAAAAGCGTTCGACGCCTTTATCAAGAGTTTCGGCCACCGCGGTCCGGCCGAATTCGACATCGCGAGCAAGACCTATCGCGAGGATCCTGGCATTGTTTTCGCCATGATTGAAAATCCCCGCAAGGCCAGGAACAGAAAGCAGGAGAAAAAGCACATCATTGATGATATGCTGAAATCCCTGAAACCGGTCGAACGGAGGGTCCTGCGCTTCTTCCTGCCACGCATGGAAATGTATATACCGATGCGGGAGAACGGCAAGCATTACTATTTTCTACAACAGGAAAAGCTCAAGGAACAGCTGCTAATGATGAGCCGCGCGCTCATTGCAAAAGGCGCGCTCGTTCAGGAGCGCGATATTTTCTTTTTATCCCTGGATGATATGTCGGACATTGTCAAGAACAAGCTGTCCCCTGCGCAGATCCTGGAGCTCGTCGAATCCAGGAAAAAAGAATGGGAACAATTCAGGGTCGCGCCGGTGCCCGACATAATATACGGCAGCGGCGAGCGCGTGACGGCTGAAGTAAAACAGACAGGCACGCTCCACGGAGAACCGTTAAGCTTTGGCGTCGTCAGGGCAAAGATATGCATCATCGGCGACATAAAAGAAGGCGGCAAACTTAAAAGCGGTGAGATCATGGTAACCAATCACTCAGATCCTGGCTGGACGCCTCTGTTCACGGTCGCGTCCGGCGTGATCGTCGAGGTCGGAGGTTTGATCTGCCATGCGGCAATGGTGGCGCGGGAACTCGGCATACCCGCAGTCGTGCTCAAAGGCGCGACCGAGATCATCAAGGACGGTCAGGAAATAGAGCTGGACGCAAACACGGGAAGAGTGACGATACTAAGCAAATCCTAAATTCGAAATAATAAATTCTAAACAATATCGAAGCACAAATCCCCCTCTCCCTTACCCTCCTCCCATAGGGGCACCAATTATCACAAGATTCTTTTCCACGTTGCCCTCGAGGGGGGAGGATATAGGTGGGGGTTATTTAATATTCTGTTATTGTGTAATTGAGTGATTATAAATTTGTTAGGATTTCGTGCTTCACAGCTGTAGTCACAGGCTTCAGCCTGCGGACTTTTTATGGTTTTTGTAGTGGCAGACCTCGGTCTGCTGGATTTCTTCTTCATTGACAAGTATTGAAAAATGGATTTAATTAGGCATGAGGAGGTTTTTTAAATGAAATATTGGCAGCATCCGGGCGGGAAATTACGCGACAAAGGAGCGGACACGCTTACCGATGCAGAGCTTTTAGCCATTCTTATATCTTCTGGCATAAAGGGTAAACCAGCGGAAAAAATAGCTCAAGAAATTCTTAATCGCTTCGGTTCTTTCAAGGGTATGGCTAATCAGCCATTGAGCAAATTACTTGAGATTAAAGGTCTGGGTGATGTAAAAACTATTAGAATCGCGGCAGCCTTTGAAATCGCCAAAAGAATAGTAGGGCAGGTAATAAAAGAGAATGAAAAGTAAAATAAAAGGAAAAACAGCAAGAATACCAAGTCCGTTTGACACAACCATTCATAAAACAGAGCCGACGGCTGTGGCGGTTCTGATGCATTGGATGCGAGAGATCATCGAAAAAGAAAATATTGACCTGGGGCCACCGGACGTGGAAACTACTGGAGCGGATAGGAAAAAACCGGATGCGGTCATCTATGAATCAAGGCGCAGTCAGAATGTTCTGTGCGTGATTGAGGCAAAGGCACCTTATTATGACGTCTTTGATGAAAAAGAACTGAAAAAACCTGCGTGGGAAAAAGCAAATCAGAGAAAAGCCAGATATTTTGCCACGACTAATTTCAAGAAACTCATTTGGTTTGATACTAGAAAAACAAATGAACTTGCATCTGAAGAACAGCAAATTGTCAATAAATATAATCTATCAGAAATCGAGAACCTCGATGAGATCGAACAAGCGAATTTCAGCGAACCCATTAAAAGAGGATTGAAAAGCTTTCTTATTGAGCTCTATGAGGTTCATAATAAGAAAAAAACAATACCAAAGCAGGCTATAGACGAGTTTTTAGTACTAAGACTTCAGGAAAAAATAAGAGTTCTTGCTAAGTATTATAAACGAATAATTGATGACAAATGCCATAAAGACACGTCGTTTAAGCAAACGCTTAAAAAATGGTTTATCGAACAAGGTTGGAATTTTACTATGCTTGATTCGGATTTCGAAAAAGCTGCAAGGCAGACCGCTTATCTGTTAATCAACAAAATTTTATTCTATGATCTTCTTCAGGCCAAACGACCAGGCGACCTTGACCCGCTTGATATTCCGGATAGCCTAACTAAAGGCGAATTGCTGCAGACTACGCTGCAGGGCTATTTTAAGCAAGTTTTAAAAATTGATTATGAAACCATCTATACCACTGACTTTATTGACACTCAAGCTTTCCCCGACCAAAAGGAAGTTGTAAAAGAAATCAGGGAATTGATTAATGTTCTAAAAAGATACGACTTTTCAAAAATAAGATATGAAATTATTGGCAGAATTTTTGAACAGCTTATTCCACCGGATGAAAGACACAACCTTGGTCAGTATTTCACAAATCCTGATATCGTCGATCTTATTTTGCGGTTTTGTCACCATCATGAGGATGATAAAGTCCTTGACCCGGCGTGCGGAGCCGGGACATTCCTTGTCCGTGCCTATCAGCATAAAGTACTAATGAACCAACGAAAGGAACATCAGGACTTACTCGATACGCTCTGGGGAGTTGACATCGCTAAATTCCCGGCCCATCTCTCCACGATCAACCTTGCAATTAATAAATTAGAGGCAGGCAAAAACTACCCTAATATTATCAAAGATGACTTCTTTGCACTGCTCATGGTGCATGATGGTTTTGAAGCGCCTGAAACCTGGCGAAAAACAAGGGCAGTCACTCTTGGTATTGAAGAAAGAGAGATCACCTATCCACGCTGGTTCGATTTGGTAATCGGCAATCCTCCTTATACACGACAGGAAGAGATACCTGATATCGGCGTTGACAAACAAAGACTCATAGATAGCGCCTTAAAAGATCCATCGGGACGCAAAATAGCGGAAATCGGCAGGCGTGCGGGTATCCATTCATACTTCTTCGTTCACGGGACCAAATTTTTGAAAGATGGCGGGCATTTCGGTTTTATCGTATCAGATTCCTGGCTTGATGCAGATTATGGTAAAGGTTTGCAGGAGTTTTTTCTTGGCAATCATAAAATCATAGCCATCATTGCGTCCAAAATAGAGAGGTGGTTTGCAGCAGCGGACATCAACACATGCATCGTGATACTGCAGAAATGCAAAGACAAGAAAGCGCGTGATGAGAATATCGTTCGCTTTGTTTATCTCAAAACGCCATTACGTAGTTTTATTCCACCGGCACAGGATATGTGGGAAAAACAGGTTACGCGTCGGGATGAGGTTGATAAACTGAAAAAAACTATACTAGGACACAGCGATTTCTATGAAAATGACGAATTAAGAATCTATCCCAAAAAACAGAATGAATTATGGGAAGAAGGATATGATCGCGAAACAAGAGACTATATCGGCTCAAAATGGGGAAAATATCTGAGGGCACCAGCGATATTCTTTAGGATATTAGAAAAAGGAAAAGGCAAACTTGTGCCATTGAAAGAAATTGCTGATGTGCGATTTGGTATTAAAACTGGTGCGAATAAATTTTTCTATTTAACCGAAGAAGAGATAAAAAACAAAAAAATTGAGAAAGAATTCTGGATGCATAAAGATAAAAAAGGCAAATGGGTACCGGATAAAGTTTTTGTGAAGGCAAATGAATTACGCAAGCCTATAGTCGAGCCTAGTTTACTCAGATATAATGTTCTCTTTATAAACAAACATAAGGAAAAACTTAATGGAACAAACATCTTACGGTATATAAATAAGGGCCAGCAAGCAGGTTATAATCAGCGACCAACTTGTGCAACCCGTGAGCCAGGCAGACCATGGTTTGATCTTGGCGAAAACATAGACGATATTATTGCTTTTCCTGAACGTATAAGAATGCGTCATATAGTTTTTTATAATCCTGAAAGAATTGCGCTAAATAAGAATTTATACGGTGTTGAGCCCCGCACCAAAAGTGCTTCAATTTTAATTGCATTAGTATTGAATTCTACGCTAACCGCTTTTTATAGCGAGCTATTTGCCCGACAACCTGGTGGTGGAGGAGGACCATTAGACATAGATGTATATGTGGCTGCTGCAACTAATATACCATCATTGGATTGTTTGAAAAAATTCAAGAATAAAATTAGGCGAATTAAGATTTTAGACAGACCAATAGATAATATCATCGCTGAAATCGGAGCATCATCGCCCGAGAAAGCATCCCTTGATAAAATAAAACCTGACCGCAGGGAATTGGATAAGATCATCATGGGCAATATTCTTGGATTAACCGATGAAGAACAGCTTGAGGTTTATAAAGCAGTCATTGATTTGGTTAAGTCAAGAATTGAAAAAGCAAAAAGTGTTGAGAAGCAGGACAAAGCAAAGGACGGGGTGAATATAAATGCATTGAAAAAAATTATTGTGGAGCAAATCGAAAAGGAGTGAAATAGGCAGGTAATAATGAAAACAATCGGGGCGTTTTATAAAGAAAAGATATTATCATTGCCCAAGAAAACGATAAGCAAGAGAGAGCTACCATCAAATTCAGATGATGTCAAGGTGGAAAAGGATTTGTTTGGCTGGAAGGTTATCGCCGGCAAAAATCATATAGTTTGCCGTTCCGATGTTGAAGCGCGTTACCTCAAGGTTTTTATCGATGCCGGTATGATGGAAATTTTTGTCCCCAAAGACGATAAATATTTGCATGAGATATTACCCGAACTGGAACGCCTCAAATCGAGAATCGACGAAATTATTGATTCGTATATAGACGGTATCCTTGACCGCAAAATCCGGGAGCAAGTAAGAAACGAAGTCTATATAGAGATCACCAAGTAGTACGAAATGGTTGAGTCGAGCGTTGTCAAGCATTTTTGGTCATTTCTCAATAGATATTTCAAAGAAACAGAAATTATCCATCATCATCCATTCACAATTATAGTTAATAATGATAAAAGAACTGTAAAACCAGATTTTTATATTAATGGTAACCAAAGATTACTTTTTGAATTTAAAGAATTGAAAGAATCAGATGATCCCAATAGCCATTTAGGAAGACGGCTTGATTTTATCAATAAGTCAACAGAGGAACCGACCTCTCAATTTGTGAGATCCATTAGTCCGTATATAAAAAATAAAATTTTTGAGGCGGCCGATCAATTGAAACCGGCAGAAGAACTTAAATGTCCTGCTGTTTTGGTTGTGCATTCAGGAGTCCCGGGTATATGTTGTGAATTTAATGACGGAACTTTTATGGAGGCGATGTATCATCCTGCACGTAAGGACGAAAGCGCGCGGACACCCGCAGAAATATTTCCTTACATAAGCGCAGTAGCGAATTTCAGGTGTGACACTAATAATGTCTATCATATTAAATTCTATCATAATTATTATGCTACCTGCAAATTGCCATCTGATGCACTCGACGGCTCTGAATGCGAACATTATGATGATTTTGAAGGGTGGATTGAAGATAGTGACTAGCGGAAAACCAATAACCGTTTTTCATGAAGAAATTCGAATTAATGAATCCTAAGCAACAATAAGACATGAACTATTCCTGCGGAATGGAAGCAAACCATTAAAAGCTGGAAGTAAATGCATTGCATTGGAATTGAGACTGCGCCTGGGAATGCCTGAGATTGCTTCGCACAAGAACTACTCGCAATGACAGAATTCGTTTAGATCATTGGGATTTAGGATTTTGAATTTGTTCAGGGTTTTGATATTAGGAACTCGGCTTTAAATTATCCCCATCAATAAAAATATATGGAAGATGTGAAAAGACATATCTGTTCCCCCCTTGACAAGTAACAATACGTGTTTATACTTAAACATCAATAAAGTTTTATTAGAAGCGGATATCTGAGAAAAGGAAAAGGATAAGGAGGCATAATGAGCGTTATTATGGTGGGTCTTCTCTTTCTAACCGGTGTGAATTTCCCGATCTGTACCGAAAGTACAAATAGCCAATACTACCCTGCTATATTATTCGCCAACAACCAGTTCTACGCTTTCTGGGCGGACGCCCGTTATTACAACGCCGATTACACCTACTGTCTTTATGGCGCACGCGTCACGAACACCGGGACAGTTCTTGATGTCGACGGCAAGATGCTGTTCCGCGACAGCTGCATATCCAAGCCCAATGTCGCCCATGACGGCGCCAACTGCATGGCGGTCTTCCGCAACGGATGCTGAAGTTACGGCGATATCGTGGGGGTGCGTGTCACTCCCAACTGCGACAGCATTAATTCGATCACCATATCCGCCGCGACCGGTATTCAATTCCTGGCCGACGTGGCATTCGGCGGCGGCATCTACATGGTCATCTGGAGCGACGCCCGCGCTGGCAGCGGTTACCAGATCTACGCAGCCCGGGTCACGCCGGCTGGCTCAGTGCTTGATCCAAGCGGCATCCAGATCGGACCCGCGACCGCTTCATACCAGTATTTTCCGTCCATTGTCTATGACGGAACAAGGTTTTTCTCCGTCTGGGGATATTATTTATCACCGTACGCAGTAACCGGCAGGTTTATTAATACCAATGGTACGCCTTACGGCGACACGATCCAGCTGGCGGCGGCGTCAACCTATGTCTATGGGACGCGCCTTGCTTATAGCGGTTCAAATTACCTCGTGTCCTGGATGGAATACGGCGGCGCCAATCTGCTTAAAGGGTTGATCGTATCGACCAGCGGCACGCCGATCGGCAGCCCGTTCACGATCGCCGATACGGTTATGTACATGTCGTCGGGATTGCGCTGGGACGGAGGCAAATACCTCGTCACATACTGCCGTGCAAGCGGCGGCTATTACCAGGTTTTTGGCCGATATTATGACGTTGCGGGTTCGCCCGTGGGTGCTCCGTTCAATATTTCCAACACGCCCTACAACTGCTACTATGCCGATTTTGTTCCGGGTAACGGACGTTTCCTGAACCTCTGGTCAGAATATCGATCAACCTACGATATTTATGGAAACGTGGACTTTCTGATCGATGTTGAGGAAGGCGCGGATAATGGCAGGCAGACCGACCTTAAACTCAGGACCAGCATCGTGCAGAATTCGATCGAAATTATCGGCGCTGGTGACCGGCAGATCAGGATCTATGACCGCACCGGCCGTCTGTTAGGCTCGACGAACAACGGATGCTTTAACTGTACAGGGCTTGAAAGTGGGGTTTATTTTGTCAAAGCGTCTACCGGAGAACAGTTCAAGGTCATAAAGGTCAAATAACTGCGTATACGAACCCATGCAAAAAGGGCATTCTTTACGAATGCCCTTTTTGTTTTAGTGCGATTGTTTCACAGTAATAATTCAACATTTAACCATTTATTTACTTTATCCAAATATTTTTTTAGTCAGCCTCGCGATCTTGTGACCATAGATCTCGCAGATCACCGCCGCCTTTTTATCCGGCGCTCCCAGCGCCGCCGGTCCGTAGTGACAGTCGCTGGCATCACCCTGGACGATCATGCCGTGGATCTGGAACGCCTTGAGTATCGACAGGATAGTCGTCTCGGCACCGCAGGCGATCCCGCCGCTGGACGTGAACGCGCCGCCGACCTTGCCGGTCAGTCTTCCGTGAACCTTGACGCTGTCATCGAAAAATTTCTTCACTTCGGCAGACATCATTCCGTAATACGTCGGCGAACCGATGATGATGCCGTGGTATTTCAGTAATTCAGATGGCTTGACCCTGCGAACATCCTTGACCACTGTTTCCGCGCCTTCCTTTTTCACGCCCTTCGCGATCAGGTTCGCCATCTTTTTGGTATTCCCGCTTCTCGAATAATACCCGATCAGTATTTTGAACTGTTTAGACATAAAGATCTCCTTTCACAGCAGTAGCAGCATTAAAGCACTAATCAATAGGCAATAAAATCCAAAAATATAAAAATGTTTTTTTACTAACCCGCTCAACAAACGCAGCGCGACCAGACCCACTACCAGACTTACCAGAAGCCCCGCGAACATTTCAACCGGATGGCCGAAACCGCTAGTGCCTTTGAGTTCAAGGAGATTTGCGCCTAGGATCGCCGGCAATGACATGATGAAAGAAAACTTGAATGCCTGGACCGGTTCGACACCGGAGAACATCGCCGATGATATGGTCAGACCCGAACGCGATAGTCCCGGAAAAACCGCAAACATTTGTCCAACCCCGATCACTATCGCCTGGATAAATCCGACACGCTTCGTACCTTTTGACACGAGCGACGTGAATAGGACGCAGGCGCCGCTCAGGCCCAAAAATACCGCGATGATCTTCAGATCCGAAAAAGTGGACTCTATTGTTGAACGGAAAAAAAGCGCGAACAACCCTATTGGAATATTGGCGATGACAATGAACAGCAGATACCGCAGACTATCCCGGTCGCGCCTGAACACGCCGGCGATCAGTTCTGCGAGCGGTTTACGGAAATAGATAACGGTCGCCAGGAACGTCCCGAGATGCAGAAATGCCGCCATTACGACCGGTTCTTCGATCTTGAAATAATGCTCCAGTATTGCCAGGTGCCCGGAGCTCGAGACCGGCAGGAACTCGGTCAATCCCTGAACAATACCCAGCAGGATAACCTTGATCATCCCAGCATGAACCCCAGCAGCCCGACACCCATGGCGACCTTCAGTAGCGCGCTCATGAACACGAGCTCTTTATGTTCCGGTGCCTTAATGAGCCTGACAATAACGACGATAAGGACAGGGTATGAACCGACCACGACCAGTATCAGATACGCGATATTCAATATTTTGAGAAAAAACGGCACCGGGACCGCTATGCACAGCAGGATCAAACACAGAGCCCCCAGCATGAGTGCTTTTTCCTGACCCATTGCCATAGGTAGCGAGGTTGCGCCAGCGGTACGGTCGCCCTCGATATCAAGAGCATCCTTTATTATCTCGCGCGGTACGTGAATGAGCAGGGCGAAAATAAATGGGATCACGCAGTACCAATTAGCAGATATCAGGCCGCCGAGCGCGAAGCTCAAGCCCGCCAGGACCGCCACTAAAAAATTTCCGATCACGGTTTTCTTTAAAAACATCGCGTAGAGGATCAAACCTGCGATCGTGGCCCCGACCATAATAAATACTTTCCAACCTAGAAAAAAAGCCGCGATCAAAGCGGCAACGCCGATGACATTGACGATGATAAGCGCGATATTTTTGCGCGCTCTTCCCGATACCAGCGGCCGATTGGGGTTGTTGATACGGTCGATCCCGATATCCATGAGGTCATTGACGATGTTGCCGAATGCGCAGACGAAAAAAGCGACGCCGGCCGCGCTCACCAGCGCCCAGTTCCATGATATGCTCTGTCCCACCCACGCGCCGACCAGGACCGACACGAACGTTATCGCGCAGTTCACCGGTCGCACGA
Source organism: bacterium (assembly GCA_036382775.1). Classification (NCBI taxonomy): domain Bacteria; species bacterium. The sequence goes on from DASVHD010000033.1 coordinate 22,247, forward strand.
GCCGTATATAACCCACGGGCAATTGTATCTAGGGCGCCGATGATGTCAATGGAGATCAAAACCCAGCGCTGCCATTGTTTTACCCTTCGAGTAATCCCGAGTTTATCGAGGGAGCATCGATACCGTTTTTGCCCAAATCTATGATTTGGCTGCAAAACCGAGTATCCCACAAAGCGGGAGAAGTACCTTATAATGAAGTTCTCGACAAGCTCGAACAGTAATTAAGATTCTCTAACATTGACATATCAAATAAATTTACTATAATAACGTTTGTAGCACCAAAAAAACGAAAGCGAGATAAAATGAAGATCATGGCTATCGATTACGGCACATCCAGCGTGGGCGTCGCGCTTACCGATCCCCTGGCGGTGATCGCCCAGCCGTATCTGACCATCAAATATTCTTCGAAGAGATCTCTCATCGACCGACTTAAGTCGATCATCAAAGAAAACGAAGTCCGGCTCGTCCTCATCGGTAATCCCATATCGCACCAGGGCACCGCCACCGCGCTCTCGGAAGAGATCGCGGCTTTTGCCGGTAAGCTCGCCAGGTCAACGGGTATCGAGGTAAAGCTCTGGGACGAGCGTCTCACATCTAAGTATGCTGATGCACGGCTGCGTGAACTCGGCATGACGCGCCGGCAGCGAGCCAAAAAGATCGACCAGGTCGCCGCCGCGATCATCCTGGAGGAATACCTGCAATCCTGTCCAAGCACAGCATAAGAAACGAAAAATATGAGAAAAGGCTTTGTCATTGCGATCGTCGTCTTTGCCCTCTTTATTGTATGGATCCAGCCGTTCGACCTGGGCAAGCAGGAAGTCACGATCTCGAAGGGCGCGACCGCGCATGAGATCATGAGCGTCCTTGCGTCAAAACATATCATCCGCAGCCGGAACGAAATACTGCTATGGCTTAGGCTTCTGAACCAGGAAAAAACATTGAAGTTCGGCACCTACGAACTGGCGCGATACAAAAACCCGCTGTATTATATCCGTGAACTTTCGTTCAGCGCGGAAAAGGAGATCGTCGTCACGATCCCCGAGGGTCTCACGATCGACGAAACCGCTGCGATCCTTGAGTCAAGGGCTTTGATCGACCGAGATATTTTCACAAAGCTGTGCGCTGACCGGAAGTTCATAAAAGAAAAGGGTTATGATGCTGCCACGCTGGAAGGTTACCTGTTCCCCGACACTTATTTTTTCAGCGAATCACAGAATGAAACCACTATCTGCCGGATAATGTTAAGGAATTTCACAAACCACATGCGCGAATTGAAACTGAATGCCTCGGATTCGCTCCGGGAGATCCTGATCATCGCGTCGCTGGTCGAAAAAGAGGCCCGATTCGATGATGAACGGCCGCTGATCGCCGGCGTCTTTGTCAACCGCCTGAAGATCCGCCGTCCCCTGGAATCGTGCGCCACCGTGATCTACGCCCTCAAAGCAAGCGGGAACCCGCGCTTTGCCAACTACACGGCGCTGCTGGAAAAGGATCTGAAATTCGAATCCCCTTACAATACCTACCTGCACCCGGGCATGCCGCCCGGACCGATCTGCTCGCCCGGAGTCAGCTCGATCCAGGCCGCGCGGCAGCCGGCTTCAACCGATTACCTGTATTTCGTTCTAATGGACAACGGCCGTCATTATTTTTCCCGTTCTTATAAAGAACACCTGGCAGCCAAGGACAAGTACCGTGCTCAGGACTGATTTCGAAGATATCATAATTCAGCATACACCTTACTATGAAAGCCTCGACCAGATGAACCGCGATCGCGCGAGCTTCAATAAATATTTCGGTATCCTTCACACTCTCGCCCGGAACGACGGCCTGGTAAATGCCTTCCATCAGCGCGGCGGGAAGGAAATGGTCTTTCTGGGGAGAAAGATCTTCGTCCTCCAGAACGAGTTCGTCACCAGTTATCTCAAATTCCTGCAGGACGAATCACATTCGACGAAATGGGAGGAATTTTTCGACCGCTACAGCAAAAGCCTTTTTGATATATATGAGCGATTCACCCAGGGCGATCCGTTCAAGATCGTTATCTTCGAGATCGTGAACCGCAAGCTGCTGCGCGACCTGCTCACTAAGTACACCACCAGCGTCCCCTACGACATCAAGGTCTCGGCGCTGGAGCGTTTCGGTTCGGTCGTCAACCAGCTTTTTAACTACGTCCGGAATTCACTGACCCGGAACGTCATCATCCCGGATTCGCTTATCGTCAATTCCTACGAAAAGATCCCGTTGATGCCCAGGTGCTCTCGTAGCGAAGCGCTCAAGCTTTTATCCAAACAGCTGTTGCAGCGGGGAATGCCCGAGGTGCTGTTCAACGCCATATTCAAAGCGGTCACAACATCGTACTACTCGGAGCAAAAGTCCAAGGTCCTTTTCGATCTGGAACACAAGGAGCACCTCAATCAGGCGGTGATCAAGGAGATCTTCAATTCCGGATACTTCTTCCCCGATGAAAAAACCGCCGAGGAAGTGCTGGCGTTGATCCGGCGCCGGACCCAGGCAATGTCGGAAGCCAACACCGCTAAGAAAACCGCGGTCGAAAGCAAGATCAAGGAACTGGAAAGCAAGATCGATAAAAGGTTAAAAGAGTCGACCGTAGATCTGACAAGATCAGTACGCGATTTCTCGACCGAAGAGGCCCTTGACGGCCGTGTGCAGAACCTGAAGCGCGAAATGTTGTCGTTCGCCTACAGCCTGAAAAACCTGCGCCGCGAGCTACAGGATTACCAGCTCCGCGAGACCGAGTTTGACGGCCTGATCCGCCTGCGTTCCTCCGATCTTTCGAAGTTCATCACCAAGAACGACTGGGATCCTTTCATTATCCTCCTGCTCAACAAATACAAACCGATCGATGACGAGACAATGCAGGTCATCATCAAGGAGGTCGGCGGCGAGATCAAGGGCGACAAAAATGCGATGACGATCGTCAGCAGCCTGAAGATCCCGGGGTTTCTCAAGGACAAATATAACACGACCGAGATCAACAAACGGTTCATCATGGTCCTCGACGAGATCATACTGCCGCTTATCCAGTCGTTCTTACTGGAAGAGCTGATCGAATACTACCCCAAGATCACCGGCACGGTCTCGCAGGAAACGGTCCGTCACCTTGCTGAAGAAGCAATGGCCGGGCAGGTATCGATGATCGAGAAGGATATTGAGCAAACGCCAAGACCGGAAGAGGCGCCGGCGCTCAATATCGAGCACTACAAGAAACAAATCTCCGTGCTTGTCTATGACATCCGAGGATCCACGTTCATGGGGACGAAATTGCAGGATGCCCGTAAAGAAAACGAGATCCGGAACCTGTTCCAGGAATCAATGCTCGCGACGATCGAAAAATACGGCGGCATCCCCATCAAGGATACGGGCGATGGCGGTATTGCACTTTTCACTCAAAATCATTATGAGATCACCAATGGCAAAACGACTGAACTCGAGCCCGGCAGCGCGGTCTCGACCATGCGCTGCGCTCTGGAAATGACCCAGGGCGCGCGGCGCTTCATCGAAGAGAACATCACCAGGTACAAGGATTGGTTTAAGACCGCTGAAGAGCGGAAAATCGATTTTGAAGGAGCGACCTATGCCACCCTGCCGCCGTCTTACCAGGCGATATTCCAGATCGGCGTGGGTATCGCTTCGGGAACCTATCCCCGGGAAGTCTTCCTCGACCGGAACGCTTTCGGGGAACTGGACCTCACGGGCATGCTGGTGCGTGAAGCTTCTTTCTACTGCAAGGTCAAAGCCAAAGACAAATCCACCGTGATCTGCGACGATTCGACCGTCTATAACCTGCTGCTCAATATTGAAAAGTTCTCTTTTCTTGGCGACAGCGAACTCAAGACCAACCTTTTAAACCTTGACATCGAGCAGGGACTTGAATACTGGATCAACCAGCGCACCACCCGGCGGGGTTTCATTCTCGACCTTTACCGCATCTTCGCGACCAACCTGGGACAGGAAGTATGCCACCCTGGAAGCCTGAAGATCCTTCTCGGGATCGATGACATCGCCATCGACGAGACCGGCGAGATAAAAGACGGCAAGGGCGGACGCGGCAAGTTTTTATTTGAACTATCACAAGAGGTGCCAAAATGAACAAAGTGACGATCGTGAACCTTCAGGACTACGTCGAAGAAACCAGCCAGTACATGAAACTCGTACGTGAGCGCATTATCGACGAGGCTGACTACGAGATTAAATTTCAGGCGGTCAAAGAAGGATTGGCGTGCCTCAAGATCTCCGATGAACCGTTGAAGCCGTTTGAAGGGCGGAAAAACCTCGTCATCCACCTCGGAGCACAGCTGCCGCAATACACCGGCGCCGAACTGCCCCTTTACATCGGTCTAAAAAAAACAAATACCCCCCTGCCTGAAAACCTGGCTGAAAAATGCCCGAAGGATATCACCGCGCTGCTTGACCAGATGAAGTCCTACAAATACATCAATGAATACGCCAACGACCTGGTACGCTATTCGCTGTCGCCCGACATATTCCTGGCGATCCATAGATCGATCCTGAACTGCCGCGTCGAATCGCTAATGCCCACGCTCCTTTCCGACCTGGAACGGGTGACTTTCAAAACCCTGGATGACATTGTTAAAAAGATCCCGTCCGTTTATCTTCAGTACTTGACCCCGCCATCGTTGGGCAAGCTTATCAAGAAGATCGCGTCACTCCTGCAGGCGGACAAAGCGCGGATGAGCGACGAACTCAAGAACATCGATCTGTATGCGTCGCGCCTTAAGGAACAGATGAACGGCCTTTACCAGGAGACGAATGCCGGGTTGCAGGAGATCATGCAGAACGACGTCGAAAAGGGTTCTGATGTCGACAAGATCACGCAGCGGATCGCCAATCTTTTCGGACGCGTTGAGCGCCTTTTCCTCGGCAACATCTATCACCTCAAAGAATACGAATCAAAACGGGAGGGACTGCAGAAACTCATCAACGCCGAAGAAGAACTGAAGTACTGGGCGGATAAAAAGGTCATCGACCGCCGGAAAAAGATCAGCGAGATCTACGATGAATACCTTTTTGTCAGCAAGTACGGAACCCTGACCCAGCCGGAAGACCGCCTTTTTGTCAAGAACCTTACCCAGGCGTTCGAAGAGCTCCACCACCAGAAAAGCAAGGACCTGCCACTGCTCAATAAATTCGAACACAAGGCGCTGCTGGGTGTGGAACTGGATTTTGAAGCGGTCAGGCAAGCCTACGATGATTTCACAATAAAAACGATCGTCCCGCATTTTCTCGCGCAGTGTCTTTTCGACCTCGTGCAGTGCCTGCCGCCGAAAGGGAACGAGCCGCTCAAGGTTATCCAGGACATCGGCAACCTACGGGTGATGAACCTGCAGGGAACTAACGTCCTTGAGGTCCGTGACCGGCCGGCGCAGCCGCCGAAAGAGATCGTCTCCTACGTGGAGAATTTTCGCAAATCCATCACCGTTCTGGTCTATGACATCAGGGGTTCTTCCTACATGGGGATCAAACTCCATGATGCGCAGAAAGAACAAAAGATCAAGTACAAGTTCGCCAAGGAAATGGCGGAGATAGCAAAAAAATACAACGCGTTCCTGCTGAAAGACACCGGCGACGGCGGCATTGTCTGGTTCGCGGAGAATTCGGGTTCGCTCTACGACCATCTTTACGCGGAATCCGTCACCGGCCGCGGCACCAAGCTGAGATATTCCATATTCTCCGGCGGCGAGTTCGAGCTCAGCCCGGCGGCGGACTCGGCAAAAAGGGCGATCCTGTGCGCGCGGGATATGGTCTTGAAAGCCGAGGAATTCATCAAGGCGAATTTCATGCATTACCGGGAATGGTTCGCGGCGATCACGGAACGGACCATGGAAGTCGAAGGCGTCACGTACGCCCTGCTGCCGCCTGAATTCAAAAGCCTCTTCCGGATCGGCATCGGCCTGAGCACCGGTATCCCCGGAACTGACGTCGTCATTGCCGCGAATTCTTACGGGGACCCGGACCTCGTGGGTCCGATCCTGGCCGATGCCCATCTATACTCCATGGAGCGCCAGCCGGGCCGGTCCGTGATCATCTGCGATATGCCGACGTACATAAACCATATGCTCAACGTCGAGACCTTTGAGTACCCGATCCAGGAAAACGATTTTGAACGCTATGTCAAACTCGTCGAGGAAACAAAGAAGACCTACCACCCTTACGTGTTCGCGGATTACAAGATATCGGTCGTGCCGCGCGGCACGCATGTGCTGGAAGAAGTGAACAAGCAAAAGGCGCTCACGGATGAAAAGATCCCGGCCTTTTTTATCGGCGAGGACAAGATCATCTACAACGAACAGCGGATGAAGATAAAACCGCTCTTTGAGATCCTTAACATCCAATGAAAGCCCTGATCTACGATCCCAAGCCCGACACGCATGTCCGGCTGGCAAAGCAGCTGAGGCAACTCGGCATTGAAGCGTTCGTCGTCACAACCCTGAAAAAAATGCTCACCGAAAGCAGAAAACACCGTTACGACCTTCAGATCCTTGATGAGATCGCGCTTCGCAAGGCCACTCATCTTGAGCGTCTGTGCACGGAATTTCCCGTCATCATCATCACCAATAAGTCATCGAAGATCGACTACGAGAAAATGATCCTTACCGGGATAACCGGCTTTCTTACCCGCCCGTTCCGGCCATCGCTGCTCAAGCGCGTCGTGAACAAAGCCCTGAACAAGCGCCAGCGGGTCCTTGACAGCATGAAGAACGTCGCGTCCCTGCAGCGCAAGATCAAAGAGCTTAAGACCCTGAACGAAGTTGTCCAGGCGATCAATTCTTCCCTTGAACCGAAAGCCATTTTCCAAACGATCATGGATAAGACCGCCGACGTCATCAAAGCCGAAGCCTGGTCCGTGCTGCTGCTCGACCCCAAGACCAACGAGCTCACTTTTGAAGCGGCCGCAGGCGAAGCCGGGCAGAAACTACTGGGCTTGAGGATAAAGGTCGGCCAGGGCGTCGCCGGATGGGTCGCCCAGCACAACAAATCGCTGGTCGTGGCCGATGTCGCCAAGGATCCCCGGTTCTATGATGGTTTCGACAGAAAAACTAAGTTTATCACAAAATCGATCCTGTGCGTACCCATGAGGCACCGGAACCAGTTCATGGGGGTCGTGGAAGTCATCAACAAGATCGGCGGCGAGCCATTTACCCAGGATGACCTTGAGGTGTTCGAGAACCTCGTGGCTCACATCGCGATCGCCCTGGAGAATGCCAGTGTCTATGCAAAAATGGAACAGACAAGTTTGACCGACGACTTGACAAAACTGTACAACATCAGGTACGGCAACCAGTTCCTCGACATTTACCTGTCCAAACCCACCCAACGCCAGGCCAAACTTTCGTTGATCTTCCTGGACATCGACTATTTCAAGCTCGTGGACGACAACTATGGCCACCTGGTAGGCAGCGAGACCCTGAAACTGATCGGCGACCGGATCAAGCGCTCGATCCGGGACAAAGATGTGGCGGTGCGGTACGGCGGTGACGAGTACATAGTCATCCTGCCCGGGACCGACAAGGAAACCGCCGCTTATATTGCCGACCGTATCCGCCAGGAGATCAGCCGCGAGCCGTTCCCGGCAAGCGGCAAGAAGACTTTCCATGTTTCGGTCACGCTGGGCGTAGCGACCTACCCGGACGATGCCCGCAACCGCGACGAGCTCATCGGCGCGGCGGACCGGGCGATGTACAACGGCAAGACCACGGGCCGGAACAAGGTCGTGCTGGCGTAATTTTTTTCGCAAACAAACTTTTTTATTAGCGCAAAATCAAAACTGCAGATGTTTTACGAAACACTTTGGAATTTAGAATTTCACCTGAAATTTCATAAGAAAATCGGCATAAAACTATAAAAAGTATGGCAGATCAGTTTGTTCCGTGTATTGCACTGATCACAGTTGCATGATATTTACAAAGCAATGAAATGACATCCTTATATAAACTCTGACGGTTGCCCTTAATGTAATCACGTAAGCTATCTTCTCGCGGCGGTGACCATTTAAGCTCTACAAAAGGTGGAATTCCGTGCTTACCTTTAATATATCTTAAATCATTGATAAGAGCTTTGATGTTTTTTCATCAATACAAAAACCACCATGTCCGTAGTATCTACACTCTTTTTGATTTTGATAGGAATCATCCAAAAAAAGAATTCGCATAAATCCTTTTTTTAATCTACTGGTCACATTTATCAAACTAACATAATATAATAGTCAATATTTTTAGGAATGACTAACATATATCAAGCCCCTTTATGTCCAAAATAGAGGGGAGCAGTGCGATTGATTCCCTTACTTTTCTAATTTCTTATGTGTTTTTTTCCTTCGTGATTGGTATTTATTAAATTTCTCAGTCAAAACATATATATAATCCGTAATTGCCAAAGCGAAATCCAATATATCTTGGGCATCTTGTTTTAGTATTATTTCCTCAGTTGCGTGAGCCCCAATGTTTCCTTCTTGTCTTAATGCTTCACCCCAGCTATATAGACGATCATCTATTAGTTCTTTTTCTTTTAATTTTTTAAGACCTTCATATAATGTTTTTTTACCAGTTTTATCTTTACAAATTGCTTCTAATGCTCTGCGACACATAACAGCACTTGCTGGATACACATTCGCCTTTAAGCATTTTTGAGCGTCTCTTAAAGAATCCCTCACCAATTGCGGGATATCACCATGAAAGACGTGCGGTGGTTCAGGCCAAAGTCGCCATGGATTTTCCCATTTCGACTCGCCTCCACCACAATACATTTCTTCTGAATAACCCACCAATACATTATTACATGAAGGACATTCAAGAAAAGTATACATACAGGGTTCACATTCATCAGTCGGTGGATAGACTCGTTTAGCAAGTACTTTTGCATCAACTTTTGCTTCGCATGCAGGGCATTCAATTATCATGGTCTCCTCCTCCCCTATTATGGTTAAATTTGAGGGGATGTCAATAATTATTTACTTGAAAAGCCCCAGTAGGTCTGTAGAGTCATATCCAGGTTGCATTTTATTATATTGAACAATTAAATCCAAGGTTTTATAAAATAGGCTGTCACTAATAATTTCTTTTGTACTATATTTTTTTTGCTTTAATATCATTGATCTAACAATAATCATCAAGATAAGTATGAGGACCAAAATAATCAGGTATAGATATTTTTAAAAAATACAATTTAATTTTATATTTTCATTTTTCATTCTTTGGATAGTCCGTTTTAACGTCTCATTAATTAAAAATTTCCGCATCAATTATCAATTCTTCAGATGTATTCAATGCTGCCTTACATCCTTTTTTTATCTTATTTAAGTTTAGAATAGGATATTTGTCATACTTACGCATGTTTCACTCATTGATTACTAATAAAAAATAGATTATCGCCTTGATTCATTATCTTCATCGTCATATCAACATTCCCCGATAAAATACAATACGCCTTCCCGTCTTCCACCGCCCCAGCTGTCTTATACTCCCCTGTCACCTGTCCCCCGTATCGATCATCCTGCCATTCCGCCAAACCTTTTCCACTCACCATTGGCAGTATAGCTGATATGTCGGTGCCGTGTGGATCCTCTATACGCTTACGCTGGATATCACTATTGGTAAGGGGGTAATAGAGGAGTTCGATTGTCATCTGTAGTTCAAACAAATAATTTCATATCCACATTTTGCATACATTTTTTAATATATTTGATACTTTCTTCATTAGTGTATTTAAGAAGATCATGCGAATAAGACAATTTTTTATATAAAATTGTGGCGATTTCCTTTACCCAATATGTCATGCTCATTTGCACTATATCGCCATTTATTGCTTTCGCCATTTCCCTAATTCTACTCCCTTCACCAATTCTATCGACAATTATTATTGTTGACATGTAGTACTTCTGTCGTCCATATTCAATTTCTCTTTCAAAACGAGATACTTTATCTAGAGAAATTTCTGTATTACCAGGACCAATAAATCCAATATCAAATCTTGCACCGACACCTGGTTTTAATAATACTGTAGCATCGCTTTCTCTCTTATTGTTTCTTTCAGATAACCAAAATAATTTACTGCTAATGTTTTTGTTAGATTCATTTCGTATATTGAATCCTAATATTGTTAACAAAGATCCTAAAATTAGTTTTTCAAAAAACTTTCCATACATCGATTTTTCAGAACCACGAATAGATAAAGTTTGAGTACCGATAGCTGTAAATAATTGTAATAATTCTGGCCATTTCAGAAAATATTTTTGATTATTTTTGTCTATTAGTTCGGTTGTAATTTCTCCAAATGTATTAATAGATTCTTTAACACTTTTTTGTAAGGCTTCGTTCAAATCATTCAAATATGGTAATAATTCTGTATCATCGCTACGCAATACATTTTGTATACCCTTTCCAGTTAATCCAATAATCCAATTCAGAAATATTTTGCTTTCTTTATCAAGATGAACATTTTTTAATTCATCTGCTACAAGATCATTAAGATTATTGCAAAAATCTTCTATATTATTTAAACAATGAATATAAGTAATAAGCATTGATGCATTCGATAAATTTAATCTTCTTCTTGTTAAGCTTTCAGTTAAAGCACGAACATTGCCTCCAGACAGAACTGATATTACGACATTTCTTATTACATCATCTCCAAGTTTATCGATAATTTCTTTGCCCGAATAATTGGAAAGGTCTTTGCCAATTTTGGGTATATAATGCGATATTGTTCGTTTTTTATCCATTTTTTTTATCTTCAAAGTTTAAATATTCCTGTGTCTTTGTTGGTGGTGAAGTATTGATCCAATTTATTATATCAATTTTGCCTGATGTCCAACTTATAGATAATTTTTTTATCTCATCGACATAATGTGAATTAATTTCAAAAAGAACAAAGCGCCTATTTGTTCTAACGGCAGCCGAACCTACTGTACCGATACCAGCAAATGGATCTAATACAACATCATTTATAAATGAATAATACTTTATTACTTTTTCAGCTAATACCAGAGGAAAGATTGCAGGATGTTTCTTAGAGTAGGATGGATGTATCTTCCAAATGTTCGTCACATCATACCCATCATCTATTTTAGAATCTTTAACATTCTTTTGATTGGGATGTTTCCTTATATGCCAATCAATAAGTTTCTCAGTTGCTTTTCTATATACTAAAATATATTCTGTAACAGGAACTGGTTTATACTGTAAAGGATTGCGGTCCGCAGCGAACCTTCTTCCTCTCCCGGTTGCCCACCCCGCACCTTCTGGTTTTACCCATATAATATCATCAACAAATTCATAACCCACTTCATTGAATAATCGATGAAAATCAAAGGGAACCGCAATGCGCTTCGAAGATTCATTTCTACTGGATCGTCTTATTAAAATTGGCGATATATTAATAACAAAAAATCTACCTTCGTTAAGTACTCGATGGCATTGTTTTAGTATTCTTTTCATTTTCTCCAAATAATCATTATAAGATATATAGTCAGCATATTCCGGTCTCGCATTATAGTATGGTGGAGATGTAAAAATTAAATCTACTGATTCAGCTGGTGTCTCTTGAAGCAATACTTCGGAATCGCCCAAACCCACAGTATTACGAAGATTCGATATTTTCGGTAAATCACCATTAGAAATTCTGAATTTTTTTCTTTTTTTTCTTCCCAGTAGTCGATCTTCCAATACTTCCTTTTTTGTGGATTTGGATGTGACAATTAAGCTAGTTATAGCATCTATTACCACCTCACCAATCATTTCATCATTACTTTTTAAGGGAACTCTCCATATATGATAGCGGTCATCAATTTCCGGCAAACCAAAATCTACAACTGTATCTAAAGAGATATTCCTAAGATAAATTAATGCTATGCTTTTTGCCTGTTTGACATTATTAACAATATAAGTTCTACTTAGTAATTTCTTTCGTATCATATTCTATTATTGTACTATATTGTTAAATGAATGTCAATCCCTTATAAATAATAGATATTATTTATAAGACCTTGATTAATTCGCATGGATATATATAATATAGATATGAAAATTGAAGTACTATATATCCCAGCGCGAGAAGCAAATGCTAAAAATAAAATTATCAGAAAACATATTGATGTTCCACCCGAAACAAGAATTGAGGACATTCTTCCTCTTTTTTCAGCAAAGGGTTTAGCTGTTTGGCATGAGGATAAATATGGTGGCCTACTCATAGAAAATTACCATGAGGCTGGTCCAATTATGAATAATACGAAATATGCAATATTATCAGCAAATATTGAAGAAACCATAAAAAAGTTAAATGCTTATCATGATTAAGAAACTCATTATAGTGATTAGCAAGTGCATAATATTCATTCTTGATATTAGAAATGTTTTACGTAGAATATTTTATCGAATGTTACAATAATCCATTTATCTAACTCTTTTTTTCATGTTTTTTCTGATCGCCTTTCAGTATATCATTTAATAAATTTTTTATAATTAGCAGATATGCATTATCACGTTCATTTTTTGTTAAATTACTTGCTATTTGTATCGTTGTCAACAGTTCCTGAGTATGAATAAGTTGATCATGAAACTTATTTATCTGCTTTAGAGCTTCACTGTATAACCAAAAAAAAGAACCAGCGATAATTTCAACAATTGCCCCTGCAATTGTTGAATAGGCGATTATACTTGTTTTCTCAGGCGTCATGTATGTAATTATAACACCACCTGCAAATAAAATAAAACCTAGAAAACATATTAGCAATGCAGCAGTAAACGCACTACGAGCTTGCTGCTTGTTAATTGTATAGTACCCTGTAAGTTCAGCAACATTACGCCGCATTGCAGCTATCACGTCATCAGGCTGACTTTCTAGCTCAGCTAATTTTATATCACTTATTTGTTTTGTTATTACTTGTTCTTGCATAATGTTCCTACTATTTACAAGCCGACCTACAAATGTAAATATCACAATACTTGCAATTGCGCATACCAATAATATGCTGGTCAGAAATAATAGCATTGCATTCATTATTCTCCTTTCAAAAAGGCAAAGTTAATTATAAATTGTTTTGCCTTGTCACATAATTTACAAATATTTATTTACTATGCGTAATCTTAATGATTTCACCTTTTTCATCAATTGTCACTACAAGATATCTCTCAATTTTTGCGGCATCAGCGGTTTTTATTGCTTTTGTAAACCGTAGACTAGTGATTCTTTTCCTTTGCATTAGCATCCCAATAGCGAGTTTCTTACGGATTTGTGCTTGACTCTGTACAGGAATTATTTTCTGTACAATTTTGGGAATAACGCCTTTAAATTCAGGGAATTTTTTTATTATATCCTGCGCTATTTGGCTTAATCTTTTTGTATCAAGCATCCTACCTCCTCCCCATAATAATATTTTCTCTCATTTATTTTGTATTCAACCTTATTGTTGGGTCCCCATATAAAACAAATTGAAGCAATGTCTTTTGATCATCATCATCCAAAAATCCATGTCGTCGTATAGATTTGCGAGCGATATCACTTTTTGCATTCTTTAGGCTTTCACCAATAGCAACACCCTGCTTGACATATTCAAAAAAGTATTTCACCAGCAAATCAGCTTCACTAGAGGGTGGTGTTGCAGGTCCATAGGCTATCGTTGTAGATCCACAAAAACATAACACGTCATTTTGGTTTAGGAATTTCAAGCTTATTGCATTTTTATCTGACTTTTTTATAATGTACGCACCATAACATGCTTCGGAAGCTACGACGCCACCTGCATTCACAACATTATCCGGCTTTAAAGCAATGGGATATTCATCACCATCCTGACCATACCAGTTTGCAGATTCATTACTACCATGGACATTGAAATATAAGTAGTCTTTATCATTTAACCATACTGCTTTGATAAAATCACTGGTTACCGGTGGCGATACTTTTAAATCCTTAACTTTTCCTATTTGTCGATATACATTTTCTGAAGCTTTTTCCCACATTCTAGCTGTCAGCCCAAATGCTTTCCTAGTCCGATGCCCTGACTTTTTTTGGAGTAATTTGATAATGAAGTCTGTATCTTTATTATCAGGGATACGAGCACAAATGCGCTCAGGTATTAAAAAATCATCATCTCTTGATGCGTAAGGATTATCAGACAAAACCCATGCATCACTATCATCACATGGATTAGTCAATCGGAAAAAGGGAACAACTGCATCGCCACCGATTATCAATAATATATTTATTATCCCCCATTTTTTTTCAACATCAAGAATGAACTTACGTATTGCTTTAGCACTTTTTCTGACTGGTCTTATTTTGAATTTATTGGGTACATCATAATATAGTAAACATGTATCATAATCAGCTCTTCTTTCAGCACAATAAACCTTGAGCACCTTTTCAAAAGCTATAATATTACTACAATTTTTTTGGAGTGCCACTTTCCCACTTAAAATTAACATTCGCTTACAATCATTTTTTAATAACATGGGGGGATTATATTCAAATCGTCCGATTAGTCAAGAAGGAGATATATATGTTAAGGAAGATACAACAGCAATCGTTAATAGAATCTCCTATTTTATATTGCCCTTTTCCCTATCATAACTACATCTAATAACCTAACAAGTCTTCTATAATTTCATAGTATATTTAATCCAAGTTTCAGAAATATATCTTTAATGAGAGGATGGTGCCAGGGCGCGGGCGATCTTAGGGCGTTTAATAAAGACCCTGGCCGATAGTTATCCGGGTGCGGCGCGCAGTTTGGAAGATGATTTAGCAGACACCTTGCCCGTGATTGATTTAGGGTTGCCCAGGGCATTTCGGCAATCCTTGCAGACCACAAATCTGATTGAGAGTGTTTTTCGGACGTGCGTCAGGTGTCGAAGTACGTGAAGCGATGGCGTAACGGTCGGATGGCTGAACGCTGGGTGGTACTGGATCTGATCGAGGCTGAAAAAAGGACCCGTAAGATCAGAGGCTATCGCGATCTACCCAGGTTAGTCGCAGCCTTAAAGCAAAACAAGGCTCTTGACAACCCGGTGGTTGCATAATATCATATATTATGAATAGAGTTTGTTACCGAATTTCAACAGTGAACTGGACAACCCCGGGTATCCCTCGAAAAAAGGATAAGAAATGACAAACGATGAAAATAAATTCGAAAAGTTTCTTTTATCGGAATATGAGAATATTGTAAAGGCACATTTTAAATCTATAGAAAGTATAACGTCATTTTTTAGACATTATTTGCTTATAATGGCTCTGCCACTTTCAGCAGTGGCTGTATTACTTAGACTGACTTCCTTACCAGAAGCCTTACAATTATGTGAGAAATTCAAAGATTTCTTAATTATCGTTCTTTTATCATTTGTATTTATTGGAATACTTGTATCAATATATATAATCAATCATCGATTTGATGCAATTCTCTATGCAAGAACAGTAAATGGGATAAGAAAATATTTTTACGATAATTCTAAAATAGACATAAATTTTAAGCTGCATATGAGATCCTTACCCCAATGTCCTTATATTCCAAAATATTATGAACCTTGGTTTTTCTTTCCAGTAGTAATGGTATTTGCAATAATAAACTCATTGTATGCTTGTGCAGCATTGTATATTTTTCTAAATATTCCTGCTTCGAACGATTTAAAATCATTGTCTTTTGGAATAGGGTGTATGATAATCTATGTATGTTTATGGTTAATACATACCCTTATTTATGAAATACTCGCAAGACGTAGAGAAACCAAATATTTGAAATCAAATATTTTGGGTATTGATATTGATGGAGTTCTAAATAAACATAGAGAGCAATTTTGTAATTTACTTAGAGAAAAAACAAATAATATTATTAGTATCAAGCCCGAAGACATTCACTATATGCCCGTTCACAAAGATCCTAATCTAAATGTGACTCGCGATCATGAGCTGGCTGTTTTTAATGATCCTCAATATTGGAAAGACATGCCTATAATTGAACATGCCTACGATTCAATAAGAGATTTACGCAATAAATTTAAATTAAAAATTTATGTATTTACATGGAGGGGATGGCCTGAGCATAGTAACGAACAAGAATTATTACAATACATTGATATATTCTTAGGGGTTTGTAATAGTTTTTCATTTTCAAGATTATTATTTAAGATATTGCGAATACTTTCATTAAAAAAATATATTATATTAAAAAAGGAAATACCTCTCAAGCAAATTACAAATGAATGGTTAAAGGCTAATCAAATAAAATATGATAGATTAATTTTTGAAAAAGGTAATGATTATTCATCTGACCCTCGTGGACATTTTAATAATAGATTTTATTTATCCAGAGAAAAAAATATAAGGTTTTTTGTTGAAGACGACATAGAAAAAGCGGTAAAACTTTCTTATATCTGCGATGTTGTTTTTCTGCTATCTCATCCGTACAATGAACCCCTTGAATGTTTGCCTGATAAAGAAAAAGAAATGAGAAATAATTTGCCTTCAAACATTATACGAGTCCAAAACTGGAAAGAAATATATGATCATATTAAACGGATTTCTTGATTTTCTTTATTTGTTGATAACTTTTAATAATACTTAATTTGCTTTTGATTTTCTATGTTCATTTATTAACGACTGCGAATTTTATATTTATGATTTAGTCATTTTGTGGAACCAATAACACAGCCAGGAGTACACCATTCTTTTAATCCTCAGCATTTGGCAGGACTAAGTGACACAAACTTGTCTACTTACTTCTCACGGTCATCAAAAGGCAGTGTGTTGACGAATGCGAATTTTTATATATATGTTATTATCACTTGGTCATGCTTAATGACACAACTATGATGGCTCCATTCTCTTATCCTTCAACAAGCAGATATTAGATCATTTTTGAACAAATAATACTTATATTACTTATATTGTAGCGGTCTCAATTTACCACGCAACATTAAATCTCTATTAGAAATTTTGAAAAAACCAACACTATTTCCTACCACTAAAGCCAATACAGGAATAGCATTTTTTCTTTTCGCAGACATTACTAATTTTTTTTCATCGTCTATTGTCAACCGTGCATAAGAAATGGAAATTTTTCTTGTTGATTTTACTTGAATTGCCCACTTTCTGCGACCTTTCACTGCCATAACATCAATGGGTCCTCTACTTCCTCTTGCTATCGACCATTGATATTTACGTCTCTTAAGAAACTCACCGACTTGAAATTCTTTTCTTCTTCCATACTGGTAATGAGACATTCATACCTCCAAACCTAAGATCTATTAGTCCATCTTGAAATAAATAATTCTTTATTGAATTTTAACTCCCCCTTTTTATCTTGCGAAAACCAATTTTTATCAATAGGTAATTTAGTAAGATCCTCTATAATCTGTTCACCATTTTTTAATATTATCCATTCTTTTTGAGCAAAATTTGCAGCCCTCCGCGTGAATGATGAGGTAGCATAAAATATGCCCAAAATAGGCCCTTCGTTTTTCGTGAACCAAATGGGCAAATCGACTTGCCCATTTCTTGTTTCGTCATAGTATGTCTTGAATGATCGAACCAAACCTGGCTCTACTTTTTTTGAGTATCGTTTTGCTTGTCCAATTACTTTTATCTGATATTTTTTGGGAATAATTCCCAATGAGATTTCTTTGTCGATATTATATAAACCGATAAAGTCTATTCCTTCTTGATTCGTTTTGGTCTGTTTTACTGGATTCACACCAGAAATCTTTAGTAAATCAACACATAGTTTTTCAAATCCCTGCCAAGGCATACTACACATTGTTCTTAAAATAGTTGCTCTACATTTTCTGAAATTTGCCAACCAAAGACTTTCATTATGTATGAGGCTATAGCTAATAATCATGTGCGGTAGTGACTCACACAGTTCATACTCAGCTCCTACGCCTCTGGAATCGCAAACTTCCTTTCGCGTTACAAAATATGATTCAACCTTTGGTAGTATATCATCAAGACTATCTGTGATTTCAAGTGGGCTTTGTCCAGGATACATTTTCTCTATTTTCTTGGTGCAATAGTCTTTGAGATTAATTTTATCCTCTTTCATCTTCATTATTTCATCGTACACCTCTCTTGCTACTTTTACAGTTGGCAAATTAATACTCATGACTTCATTTCCTTGTGAGATTATTTATTTGTAGGCGTGATGTGTTAATCATCTTTCTTAATATCTCGACAAGATTGACTCTCTGGAGTCTTTCTTCCTTCGATTTAGGTGACTGTAATTTAGGTATCGGTAGTGTATTTATGACTTGTTCTGCATCACGTAAATGCTTGATAATATCTGTGATATCAATTGGCATTCTTTTTGTTTCTTCTTGATGGAGTTCGTTTGCACATTGAATAAGATTAAGTTCACCATTACTGAACTTATCAAACAGCTTTTTGTATTCTGGCTGTACGAGCTTTGCTAATGTGTCTCGGGTAGTTGGAGAAATATCAATCCTTGGTTTTACGTCTTCTTGAGATGTTGCCCAAGAAAGATACTTTCTCAAATTATCAGTCTTAGTAAATTTGCGGGATGTATCATCCCAACCTAACCATATCTTCAATCCTTCTTTTACCATAATTATTTCATCAAAATGCCCAAATTTGTCTGGCGTGAGCATATCACCATATTCATCATCTTGTTTTGCCTGTTCAAATGCATAATATGAACGAATCAAGTGTGTAAGTTCCTTAGCAGGTTTTATTCCAAAAAGTGAAGCAATATCTTGCAACTCTTTACTACTCGCTTTTTCGAAATCTGCAAAAAATTTTGCTTTCGGGTACCGTTCCCAAGACTTGATACCAGGCGTATGTCTAAAACCTTGAATAATCCAGGCAATATCGGGATTACTACCCGTGTATTTCAATGCCTCAAATTTTTCTATGCCGCCAATTATCTGCTTAGCCAGTGTTTTGATTCCTTTTTCATGATTTTCCTTTAGGGTTTTGAGTGCTGCAACTCTTCTGTTGCCTTCAACAACAACATATTTATCAGCAACCAGTGGCCTTAATACAATTCTATCAACGATCCAAAAGCCAGAAGTGCTTATGCTTTCAGTTAAATCCACAATACCCTTACTTTTTATTTGACTCATATATTCGTTCTGTATATTAGGTTCAACTATTCTACTATCTAATATTTTCTCTTTTCCAGGAATTTCGAGTCTGGGATTATTAGGATCAAGATAGATTTGTTCTATCTTTACTCTTTCTACTTTCATATTTAATAGTTCGGCGTAAATTGTTGTTTCCTTATTTCTTGGCATGAAGCACCTCCTCTTATATTTTCGTTATCCTTAATGTTGTACTAATATCTTTGATCTTCATCATTTATTCTTCTTTTTCTTTTTTTTGTCGCTTTCATAAATCTTACACATTTTTTCCTTAAATTCCTTGGCGTTTTTTCCGAAAAGAGCTGTGAATGCTTCGCGATTTCTTCTAATCATTCCGTAAGAGTAAAAGAACATTAAACACAGTTTTACAGCGCGAAGTATAGGTTTTTCCCAACGGGGTGATACAAAGTGATTTTCAATACTATTAATAGATCGATATCGCATTGGATAAGATAATACACCAAGTTTGTTCAATTCATTTATTCGATAGAAAAAATAATCCGGTGTATCATTAGGATCTTCTGAATTATATAAAACATAAACTCTGATATCATTAAATCCAATTTTTTCTGCTGTTTTTATCGCGGATTGTATATACCCCTCTTCTGAATGATTATCGAAAGCAAAACGTAAAGGTTTGATTCTTACTGTTGATAATAATTTGGCTTTTTCTTTGTCAAAAAGCCTGCAATCCAAACCTTGATTGAAATCAAATATTTTGTTAAGACGCTTTAAATTTTCGACATCAGTCACAAATCGTGGCGAAAACAACCAATTATTATCCCAAAAAATAATCCTCTCTTTTGAAATATCTATATCTTTTTCCCAATCTTCTTTAATAAAAAATTGTGGTTCGTGACATCTAACTGCGCAAAACATGCATTTTCTTTTGCATCCTCTCGACGTAAATGTTATTGAACACCGTAACTTAGGAAATAACGAATAATCTGGAGCAACATGTTCAGCACCGTCTAAAAGACCAAGATGGGGGTTTATACCCGTTTGCTCTTTTATGACGTTTGGTAGCAAAGTGGCAAATATACCCCCAACTTTAATTTCAGCATGTGGATATTGCGATTGAAAATGTTTGATAGATTCTATAACTGTGATTGCATGATAAGTGAATAATGTTGTTATGTATATTTTGTCATAATTTTTTTTGAGTTTAACCTGATTACTACCAAAAAAGTCATGGTTATTATTATTGTCCTTTATGAAATCAACAACATCTCCTTTGTTTTTATGCCAAGTAGATATTTTCATTAATCCTAAAGGAGGATAGTGACTCTCATACCCAGGTTCAATCAATAAAATATTCTTTCTCTTATGATGTCGTTTCAATATCATTGTCACAAATTAATCATTTCTTTGTCTTATTATTTCATGGGTATTTTTAAATAACTTTGCGCGTTCATTTGAGTATAATTCATGCTCCTCGTTTACTATTTGACATATCCGCATATTGCTTAGACAGTATTGCGGAATGCTCCCCGTTTGACTTGGACATGAATATAAGGTATACTTGCGGGCTTGGAAAGGAGTTTTACGATGAACCGCAAGATTTGGACGCTCGAGGAAAAGCTTGGGGTGGTATTGGCGATGTTAAAGGGCGAGGAATC